>JANMCD010000076.1:0-7197 GCA_031360905.1 Novosphingobium sp. | reverse complement strand
CAGCAGCTGATCGCTGCGCGGCGCTATGTGATTGTCGGGATCGTGATCCTGGCGGCGATCGTGACGCCGCCCGATGTCGTCTCGCAGCTGATGCTGGCGGTACCGCTGTTCCTGCTGTTTGAAGGCACGCTGCTGTTCATGCGCTTCACCGAGAAGCGGGAAGCGCGGGCGAAGGCGGCGGAAAACGAAGCTTCGGCGTCAAATCCTCCCTGAATTACCGGCGCGCGCCGGCGTTCGCTTCCTTTGCCTGCCACACCAGTCTCCCCCCCACCCAGGTTTGCAAGACCCGCAGGCCGCGCAAGTCGGCGGGGCTCGCCAGCAGCGGGTCGCGGTCGACCAGCAGGAAATCGGCGCGCTGGCCGATGGCGATGCGCCCCAACCGGCCATCGGCGAAGCCGGCCCAGGCTGCGCCGGTGGTATAGGCTGCCAGCGCCGACTCGCGGGTCAGGCGTTCCTGCGGCTGCCAGCCGCCGAACGGCTGGGCGTCGCCGCCGTGGCGGGTCGTCGCCACCGCGATGTCGGCAAAAGGCTTGAGCTGACCGGCGGGTGCGCCGGACCCGAAGGCCAGCCTCGCGCCGGCAGCCGCAAGCGACTTCCACGCATAGGCGCCCGCCAGGCGCGGTGCCCCGAGCCGTGCCTCCGCCATGCCCAGGCCGGAAAGCAGCGCCTGCGGCTGCATCGATACGGCCAGACCATTGCGGGCGAAGCGGGGGAAATCGGCGGGATCGACAAGCTCGGCATGCTCGATCCGCCAGCGCCGGTCGCCCGTGTAGGTTGGTGCCTGATCCTCGATGGCATCGAGCAGGGTGGCAACCGCCTTGTCGCCGGTGGCGGCGACGGCAACCTGGAAACGGTCGATCGCCGCCCGGCTCATCAGATTCTTGAGCTGGGTGTCGGTGATGAGGTTAAGCCCGCGGCCTGCCGGCTGATCGGCATAGGGCGCCTTCAGCGCCGCCCCGCGCGATCCCAGTGCGCCGTCAAGCTGCAGCAGTACGCCATTGAACCGCAGCCGATCCTCATAAAGCCACGGGCTCGGTCCCGGCCCGCCGATCAGCGCCATCGCCTCGGTGCCCTGCGCATAAGCAAGAATGCGCAGACGCAGCGTGCCGAGATCGCCGGCGCGGCGATAGGCCTGCCACGCCTCGATCGTCGTGCCCATGTCGGCAACAGCGGTGATGCCGCGCTCAAGCAGCCTCTGCTGGACGTCGGCAAGCGCCTGATCGAGATCCTCGGGGCGTGGCGGCGGCAGCTTGCGCTCGACCATCCCGGCGGCGCTGCCCATCAGTACACCGGCGGGCCGCGGCGTTCCGGCAATCCGCTCGATGCGGCCGCCGACCGGGTCTTTGCTAGCGGCGGCGATGCCAGCGGCGGCCAGCGCAGCGCTGTTGGCCCAGCCGGCATGACCGTCCGCCCGGATCAGCCAGACCGGCTTGTCCCGGACCGCCGCGTCGATTTCGGCGGCAACGGGATATCGGGAAAGGCCCCATTGCTCCTGGTTCCAGCCATAGCCCATAATCCACGGGAGATCGGGATGCGCGGCGGCGTAGGCGGCAATCTTCGCCTGCGCCTCGGCCAGCGAGCGGGTGCCCGAGAGATCAAGGGTCAGCGCGGCGATGCCCAGCTTCATCAGCTCGACATGCGAATCGATCAGACCGGGCATCAGCACGCGGCTCTTGCCATCGAGCCGGTAATCGACCCGCGCGGGCCGCTTGTCGCCACGCTGGAACAGCTGTTGAACCCGGCCATTGTCGTCAACCAGCACGCCAGTGAAGCGCTGGGTCTGGCCGTCGGCAGTGAGGGTCAGCCCTTCGACATTATCGACCAGCACATCGGCGTGGGCAGGGGCGGTGAGGAAGAGGGCGGCGATGAAACTCCCCGCCCGGCGGCGGATATTCCGCCGCATCATTTGCCACCCCGCCGGGGCAGGCGCCGGATCAACGCACTGGTGTCCTGTCGTCCACCGCCCAGCGCCTGCACATCCGCGAAGAGTTGGTTGACCAGCGCGGTTATCGGCAGCGAGACGCCGATGCCACGGCCCTCGTCCATCGCCAGGCCTAAATCCTTGCGCATCCAGTCGATTGCGAAACCGAAGTCGAATTCATCCTTTGCCATCGTCTGCCAGCGGTTGTCCATTTGCCAGCTCTGCGCCGCGCCGCCCGAGATCGCGTCGAATACCCTGTCCATGTCGAGGTGCGATGCCTGGGCAAAGCGGACCGCTTCCGCCAGCCCGGCAACGATGCCGGCGATGCAGATCTGGTTGACCATCTTGGCGGTCTGCCCGGTGCCGGCCTTGCCGACATGGACGATCCGCGAAGTATAGGCTTCCATCACGCAGCGCGCCGCCTCTATTGCATCCTTGCGCCCGCCGCACATGACCGTCAGCGTGCCATTTTCCGCGCCGATCTGCGATCCCGTCATCGGGGCATCGATACAATGCACCTGCTTGTCGCGCGCCTCGACCGCGATCTGCCGGGCGATCCGTGCGGAGACCGTGGTGTGGTCGATAAATACCCCGCCCTTGCGCAGGCTGGAGAAGACGCCCCGTGCGCCAAGAACGACATCGGCCAGATCATCGTCATTGCCGACGCAGGTCAGCACAATATCGGCGCCCGACGCGGCATCGGCCGGACTGGTGGCAATGCGCGCGGCGAGGCCGGGATTGGCATACTGCCACTTTGCCACTCGGGCGCGCGTGCGGTTGTAGATGGTAAGGCGGTGGCCTGCATTGCCGATATGCCGGGCAATCGCCCCGCCCATCACGCCCAGGCCGATGAAGGAAACATTCAAGCTGTCGGTCATGCGACTCCTCTTTAACCGGTTGCGCCGCCGCCGCCAGCCCTTGCCTTGGGAAGTGATTGCTCTATCGCCGCTTGCCCATGGCTCTGCTTCACCATCCCCGCTTCGTTGTCGCCATGCGCGTGCTGTTCTGGCTGGCGCTGGCGTTCGCCGTGGTCATGGCGGTGCTGCCCAAGCCGCCGGAACTTCCGATCGACCGCTTCGGCGACAAATTTGCGCACATCCTCGCCTTCGGCACGCTCGCCGGACTTGCCGCATTCGGTTTCCCGCCTGAACTGCGCTGGCGGGTCGCAGAGCGGCTGTCGTTTCTGGGCGCGCTGATCGAAATGGTGCAGGGTATCCCGGCGCTCCACCGCGACAGCGACATCCGCGACTGGATCGCCGATACGCTTGCGATCCTCGCCGTCATGGCCATCGCCGCCATGCTTGTGCCACGGGTGAAGCAGGACATCGCGCCGGCAGCTTAGCGGTTTGCAATGGCCGGGCTTTGCTTTACGGCGCGGCCATGCACAAGCCCGCCGCGATTGCGGGCAGCGAAACCTCGCTGCTCACCGCCGATGACATTCGCGCCGCTGCGGCCCGAATCGCCGGCGCAGTGGTACGCACATCGACGATGCGCAGCCAGACGCTGAGCGCAATGACCGGCGCGGAAATTTATCTCAAGTTCGAGAACCTGCAGTTCACCGCCGCTTACAAGGAGCGCGGGGCGCTTAATGCGATGCTGGTGCTGGGAGACAAGATCAACCGCGGCGTTATCGCGGCCTCTGCCGGCAACCACGCGCAGGGACTGTCGTATCACGGGACCCGGCTCGGCATTCCCGTCACCATCGTCATGCCGAAGACAACGCCGACGGTTAAAGTCATGCAGACCGAAAGCGTCGGCGGCACCGTGGTGCTCGAGGGCGAAAGCTACGACGAGGCCTACGCCCATGCCAGAAGGCTCGAAACCGAGCTGGAGCTGACCTTTATCCACCCATTCGACGATCCGGATGTCGCCGCCGGGCAGGGCACGGTCGCGCTGGAGATGCTTGAGGACGTGCCGGATCTCGACATGCTGGCGATCCCGGTAGGCGGCGGCGGCCTCGCCTCGGGCATGGGCACGATTGCGCGGGCGATCAAGCCGGGCATCGGCCTGATCGGGGTTGAGGCAGAGCTGTTCCCGTCGATGTACAATCTGCTGAAGGGCACCAACCTGCCGACCGGCGGTGACACGCTGGCCGAGGGCATTGCCGTGGCCGAACCCGGTATCTTCACCTCCAGGGTGCTGGCCGGGCTGCTCGACGATTTCGTGCTGGTCAGCGAGGCGGAGCTGGAAGGCGCGCTGGCGCTGCTGTTGCAGATTGAAAAAACCGTGGTCGAAGGCGCGGGCGCGGCAGGCCTCGCGGCGGTGCTGGCGCATCGCGATATGTTTGCCGGCCGCAAGGTTGGCATTGTTCTGTCGGGCGGCAACATCGACACCCGGCTGCTCGCCAATGTGCTGCTGCGCGATCTCGCGCGGTCAGGCCGGCTGGCACGCCTGCGGCTGACCATGCAGGACCGGCCCGGCTCGCTGTTCAAGGTCGCCAAGGTGTTCCACGCGCACAACGTCAACATCATCGAGGTGTGGCACCAGCGCATTTTCACCAATCTGCCCGCCAAAGGCCTGGTCACCGAGATCGAATGCGAGGCGCGCGACCGTAACCAGCTCGATGGACTGGTCGCGGCGCTGCGGACCGAAGGGTTTTCGGTGACGCAGGTGGAGTTGAACTAGGCGGATTTGCTGCGCAAAACTGTCGTTTGATCGTGCGTTGTGCGTAATACCGGTATCGATGGACTGCGCGAGCAGGGATTGCTTTGCGACCTGAGCCTCGCCTTGCCTGGTCGCGCAGCTGTGCAAAATATCGCTTCGTTAACCTTCATACTTGGTTAAAAGACTTTCACCCGACGACGCGCACAGGCATAGTTCCGACGCGCGCCGAACAACCGGTCGCTAGATTCAGAGGACTTGCCCAGGCCGTGACGGCAGCCGTTCGCTTTCCCCGTTTTTTCGTCACTAGCCCGGCGCCCTGTCCCTATTTGCCGGGCCGGAGCGAACGCAAGGTATTCACCGAATTGCGCGGAGCCAATGCCGATGCGCTCAACGATGCGCTCGGCCGAATCGGTTTTCGTCGCAGCCAGACCGTAGCTTACCGGCCGTCCTGCATCGATTGCTCGGCCTGCGTGTCGGTACGGGTTTTGGCCAAGGAGTTCGAGCCATCGGCCACCCAGCGCAAAAATATGCGGCGCAATTCCGATCTGGTTGTCTCGCACTGCCGCCCCTGGTCCACCTCCGAACAGTTTGAACTGTTGCAGCGCTATCTCGGGATCCGCCACCCCGGCGGCGGCATGGCGGCGATGGACGATGTCGATTTCTCGGACATGGTGGAACATACGCCGGTCACAAGCTTTGTTATCGAATATCGCGAGCCCTCGGCGGATGGAGTGACGCCCGGTCGTCTGGTCGGTGCCTGTCTGACTGATCGACAGGGCGATGGGTTGTCGATGATATACAGTTTCTACGACCCGGAACATGAGGTGCGGATCGGGCTTGGCAATTTTATCATCCTCGATCACATTGGTCGGGCAGCGGATTCCGGTCTCCCGTATGTCTATTTGGGATATTGGGTCGAAGGCTCCTCCCGAATGCAATACAAGGTGCGTTATCGACCAATCGAACGGCTCACTCGGAGCGGCTGGGAACGCATCTCCTCCGAAGAGCAGGACCGCTTCATCATCGCTGCAGCCAGCGCCTGCGGTGTTTCCGCGCCGCTCCCCGAAGGCAGCGGCAAGGATGGTGTGCCGGGCGGGCAAGATCAATATCGCCTGGTTGATTGATCGTCCGCTGGCAGGGGCGCTTGGCGCGTCGCTGCTGCTGATGTCCTCGCCTGCCCCTGCGCAGGATCGCGGCACCGACGCCGAGCTGAACGAGCTTATCCCCGATCGAGCGGTCGTCGATCCCGAAGCCTGGGCGCAGGTCCCCGCGCCGGCGCCGGTTGCAATCGATCCGCAGCCGGAACCGGAATCGCCGCTGGCCGAGGACGGCGGATTTCGCCTGCCCTGGCCGGACCAGCAGCTCGACCTGCCTGAGTTGGTCGGCCTGGAACCCGATGCCGAATCGACGGCTCTCGCAATGCAATCGAACGAAGTGGCGGGCTTGCGCGATGCTGGGTTGGTCGAACAAATCTCCCCGCAGCTCGCCCTGGTGTTTCCCGGCGATCCCACCCGGTTTCCGGAACGCAGCACCTTCGCCAAGCGCTTTGCCGCCCTGTCGGCGATCGAGCAACTGTCCGGCGAGGGCGAGGACAATGCCGCGCAGCTGGGCGCGCGCGCCCGCACTGACAGCGATCTGTTGCACCAGCTACTGCGCATCTATGGTTATTACGACGCCGAAATCGAGCAGACCGTAAGCGGCATCGTGCCAGGTCAGGATGCCGCGGCAGTCAAGCCATCGGTCCGCTTCACCATCGATCCCGGCGCGCTCTATCATTTCGGCCGCGTCGATCTGGGAGATCTGCCGGGGACGGGCAGCGATTTTCCGGCGCTGCGTTCCAGTTTCGGCATCCAGAGTGGCGATCCCGTGAACAACGACCGCATCGTTGCCGCGCGCACCGGGCTGGACAACGCGCTGGGCGAAAGCGGCTACGCTTTTGCCAGGCTTGGCGAGCCGGACCTGCTGGTCGATCACCGCCGCGAAGAGGGCGACCTGACCGTGCCGCTGACCACTGGCGGCCGCTACGCCTTTGGCCCGGTCATCAGCGAACTGCCGAAGTTCCTCTCGGGCGCCCATTTCGAAGACATTGCCCGCTTCGATCGCGGCGACCTCTACAAGCGCAGCCTGGTCGACGATTTGCGCCGGGCGATCATTGCCACCGGCCTGGTCTCCAGCGTCGGCATAAACGCGCGCGAGACAGCGCCGCCGCAGGGCGAAACGCCGGGCACGGTTGCGCTCGATGTCACCATGACCCAGGCACCGCTGCGCACTATTGCCGGTGCGATCGGCTATGATTCGGCAGAAGGGGTGCGGGCCGAGGCCAGCTGGGAACACCGCAATCTGTTCCCGCCCGAAGGCATGCTGCGGGTCCGGGCGATTGCTGGCACCAAGGAGCAGCTCGCCGGCGTGACCTTGCGCCGCAACAATTTCCGCGGCCGCGACCAGGCGCTGACTTTCGATCTCTATGCCAATACCGTGAACCGGGACGCCTATGTCGCCCGCACGGCTGCGATTTCCGCGACCTTCGAGAAGGTGACGACGTTGATCTTCCAGAAGCCCTGGGTGTGGTCGGCCGGTCTCGAAGTGATCGCCACCAACGAGCGCGAAGGCGATGTCGGTGGCGTGACGACGCCGCGGCAAACCTATTACATCGCCGCGCTGCCGCTACGCGC
>JANMCD010000053.1:0-19138 GCA_031360905.1 Novosphingobium sp. | reverse complement strand
ACCAGCTGCGCGCCGCGATGAAGGCACAGGGCCTGACCAAAACCGCGATGGCCGCGCGGATGCAGACCGACCGGCGGCAATTGGACCGGCTGCTCGATCCGGCCAATCCGTCTGTCACCTTGGCGACATTGCGCCGGGCGGCTGCGGCTGTGGGGCGGACCTTGCGCGTGGAGTTGGGTTGATTGGCGGCGACGCAGAGCCCGGACCGCATGCAGGAGATGGCGAGCGGGACTGTGGATATGGGGATTTGGGGGCGCGGACATGAAGATGAAGGTGTCTGAACGTATCGACGTGATAAAGCGGATCAGTTCAGAACTTGAACAGCGCTATAATTTTAATGAGGCCGCCGTTTACATAAGGGCGTTCGTCCCCAAATACCGCGCAGATGGCAGCGACTTTTCTAATGTCAGTCAGTTGGGTTTTTATGCGCTTTCGAACGTTCAGGATTCTGTTCTTGTTGAGATCATTGACGATATAGGCATAGAATCGTTCGGATCAATTGCAGCAAAAATTTAGCCCCCCACTATTTGGGCAGATGAGACAAAACTTCGCGTCTTTGTGAGCCATCTTTCACTTGAAAAACAGAAGGCGACTCGACTTCGAGACACGCTTGCTCCTTATGGATTAAACGCATTTGTTGCCCATGAAGACATAGAGCCAACGCTTGAGTGGCAAGTCCAGATCGAAAGAGCATTGCATTCTATGGAGTTGTTTATCTCCATGCACACACCTGGCTTCAAGGATAGTGTCTGGGCTCAGCAGGAGGTTGGCTTCGCGGTTGCAAAGGGCGTGAAGATCATTGCCGTTCGGATGGGTGAAGATCCAAGGGGATTCATTTCAAAGCATCAGGCACTTTCCCGGGGAGAAAAGTCCGCTGAGAAGTTAGCAACTGAAATTGACGTGTTACTACAAAGAGACCAGAGGATTAATGCTAGATATCAGCAATGCAAGTCGGCTGCAGAGGACGATCTGCCCTTCTAGTCGATAGTAGCCCGATGAACTTCGATCACACCCCAATCCGCTCAAAACTCACCCGCAACCGCGTCCCCGTAGCCTTCGCCAACCTCGCCAGTGTCGTCGTCGATGGCCGCGCCTTACCGCCTTCAAGCCGGGCGATCACGCTCTGGGTGGTGCCCATGCGTTTCGCCAGTTCCTGCTGCGTCAGCCCGGCATCTATCGCCCCTTGCACTAGTGCACCCAATGCACTAGTGTCACTACCATGGTGACCCTGATGCGCGGGCCGAACTGGAAGGTCGCGATCTATGGCCGGGAGCATGGCGTGCCGCATTTCCACGTCGAGGGACCGGACTTTCGCTGTTCTATCAGCATCGAAGGGCTTGAGGTGATTATCGGCTCGGCCCCCGCGCCGGTGTTGCGCGCGGCGAGGGAGTGGGCCGAGAGTAACCGGGCGTTGCTGCTGGCCCAATGGCAGGAGTTGAACACATGAGCATCGCCGATCGGCTACGGACGATCACCAGCGTGGAACCGCTTGGCGCAGGCTGGTTACGGCTAGTTTGGTCGGATAAAACCACCGCCGACATCGACCTGAGCGACACCCTGAAACAGCGTCCCTTCGCCGCACTGCGCGATGCGCAAGAGTTCGCTACGATGCAAATCGGCGATTGGGGGCATGGCCTCGCTTGGAATTGCGGCGTCGAGATCGGCGCGGATTCGCTGTGGCTGGAGACGCTCTCGGCGACTGGCCATGGCGATGTCCGGCAATTTCTCGAATGGCGCTCGCGCAATGGCTTGTCACTGGCTAAGGCGGCAGAAGTGCTAGGAATTTCGCGGCGCAGCGTCGCCTATTACTCCAACGGCGAACGCGCAATACCGCGAGCGATCCTGCTCGCCTGTATCGGCTGGGAAGTCGAAAACGGACTGCGGCACGCGGCCTGAGGGCGCCACCTAACCGTGCCTATTCTGCGACCGGCTCCGCGCTGGCTGGTGCCGCATCGGCTGGAGCTTCTGGCGTCGGTTCCGACGCCGCCTCGGAAGGCTGGCCACCGCCGGGCGACGCCGGCTTCCGCTCTTTTTTCTCACCGCTTTCCTCGGCCATCGGGGCGAGTGGGGGCTGGGAGCGTACCGTATCGAGCGGCAGCATCGCGTCGCTGACCGAGCCTGGCAAAACTTCGCCGGCGGCGGTGGCCCCCGCGCCGTCGTCCGATCCGCCGCAGCCGGCAAGCGCCAGCGGCAGAGCTAGCATGAGGGCAACGCAGCGCAACTCAGGTTTCACAGGCATTCTCCGCCCCGCACGGCTGTTCCAGCGCGGCGAGGAATTCGCCGGCGCGGGCGAGCAATAGGCGATCCCAGGTGGCGGAATCAACCGCCACTCCCAGCCGTTTGAGGCTGGTGACGCCGTACACGCCGATACCGCAGGGCACGATGCCGGAAAAATGCGAGAGATCGGGCGACAGATTGACGGCAAAGCCGTGCATCGTCACCCAGCGGCGGATGCGCACGCCGATCGCGCCGATCTTCGCCTCGCGCCCGTCGATATCCATCGTCCAGATCCCGATCCGCCCATCGCGCCGAAAGCTTTCGACGCCGAGATCGGCCAGCACCGCGATCATCCAGCCTTCCAGCGCGTGGACATAGCCGCGCACATCGCGCGCCCGGGTCTTGAGGTCGAGCAGCACATAGCATACCCGCTGGCCCGGTCCGTGATAGGTGTAGCGCCCGCCGCGCCCGGCCGCGACCACTTCGAAGCGCGGGTCAAGCAGCTCGGCGGCGGCAGCGCTGGTGCCGCCGGTATAAACCGGGGGATGTTCGAGCAGCCAGACCAGTTCGGGCGCGGTGCCGGCGGCAATCGCGGCGTTGCGCTGGTCCATTGCTGCCAGCGCTTGGCGATAGGGCACCAGTGCGCGCTCGCAGCGCAATTCGATGCCGCCGGGAAGCTCGCTCACCATGAAAGTTGCGTGGCGGCATTCGCTGCGCTTATCAAGCGCCAACACTGAGGTGAAGGAACGTGGTGATGAATTTCGACAGCAGCCGCGCCTGGCGCGATGCCATGGCCCTGGTCCAGGCGAATCGCGAGGTGCTGATCGCGGTTGCCGGCGTGTTCTTCCTGCTGCCGGGCATCGCCTCGGCGCTGTTCCTGACCGATTACCAGAATAACCTGATGGCCAATATCGGCAATTCCGCCGCCGTGCGCCAATTGATGGAAGGCAGTGTCGGCAAGGTGATGAGCTTCGGCCTGATTTCCCTGCTGCTGCAGTCGGTCGGTCACATGGCGATGCTGGCCCTGCTGACAGACCGGTCGCGGCCCACGGTCGGTCAGGCGATGGGGATCGCGGTCAGGGCTTTTCCGACGCTCGCCGCGACCATCCTCATCGTGGTTGCCGGCTATCTGCTTGGCGCGCTGGTCTATGCGGTGTTGGCCGGAGTGCTGGGCGTAGCGACCGGGATCGGAGTGTTGACCTTCGTGCTCATCCTGCTGCTTGCCGGTGTCATGGTTTACGTCATGGTCAAGCTGTCGCTGACCATGCCGGTGATCGTGATCGAAAAAGTGCTCAATCCCTTCGCGGCGCTGACCCGCTCGTGGCGGCTGACCCGTGGCAACAGTTTGCGGCTGTTCCTGTTCTACCTGCTGCTGGCGCTAATCTATCTGGTGATCGCCACGGTGTTTGGGGGCGGAATCATGCTGATAACAACGCTGGCGGTGGGGGAAGGGACCCTGTCGCTGGTGGTCACCGCACTGGTGTCCGGGCTGTTCGGGGCGGCGGCCAGCCTGGTGATAACCGCGATATTGGCGGCGATCCATCGTCAGCTGGCGGGGCCTTCCGCCGAATCGCTGGGCGCTACCTTCGATTAGCGCCGCGTTTCTTTGCGGCTCAACTGCCCACTGCCTCGTCCTTCCAGCCCCAATAGAGCCGGCACGGCAGCACATTGCGCCATTCGAAGCCTTGGTCGATGGCCGAGAAATGCCGGGCGATGAAATTGCGCGCGCAGGCCGAGAACTGGTAGATGAGAAACGCCCCGCCCGGGCGCAGCACACGATGCGTCGCCGCCGCGATTGCCGGGCCGACTCCTTCGGGCAGGGTCGAGAAGGGGAGGCCGGACAGCACGTAGTCGGCATGATCATGGCCATGCGCGCGGACAATTTCTTCGACATCGTCGGCCGAACCCAGCACTGCGGTGAAGCGGCTGTCGCGAATGGTGGCGCGCAGATAGTCGATATAGAGCGGATTGGTGTCGATCACGATCAACTCGCCATCGCGCCGCAGCCGGTCGAGTACCGGCCGGCAGAAGGTGCCGACGCCGGGTCCATATTCGACGAACAGCACGCACTCGTCCCATTTCACCGGGGCCAGCATCTTGTCGATGGTAAAGCGCGAGGACGGAATGATCGAGCCGACCATAACCGGGTGGCGCAGGAAACCCTCGAAGAACACGCCCCACGGACCAAGCGCCTGCTTGATCTGGCGCTTCATTTTCTGCGGCAGCGCCTCGCGGGCGAGCTGTGAGGTGGTCATGCTGGGAGAAAGCCTCGGGTAAAGGAACGAAGGGGGCGATTGCAGGCGTTTGCAAATTTGTTAATCTTTTGCAAGCCTCGAGCGCGGGTTGTGTTCCTGCGTCGGCTAAAGAATTTCCCGTACTTTCTCCTGCGGCCGGCACAACCGCGCGCCCTTTTCGGTCTCGACCAGCGGCCGTTCCAGCAGCCGGGAATCGGCGGCCATGGCGGCCAGAACCGTGGCGGCATCGGCATCGGGCAGGCCGCGCTCCTCGGCATCGGTGCCGCGCAGCCGGAGCCCCTGCTGGGGGGTGATCCCGGCATCGCGGTAGAGCTGCGCCAGCTTTTGCGCTGTCGGCGGCTGCTTGAGATATTCGATCACGGTCACAATGACGCCTGGCGTTTCCTGGAGGATCGCCAGGGTTTTGCGAGAGGTGCCGCAGGCCGGGTTGTGCCAGATCGTCGCTTTCATGCGGGATGCTCCGTGAAAATCATGGTTGCACCGGGCGTCTAGCCCCGCGGACACAGCCCCGCAAATTGATCCTTGTCAATGCGAGCGATTCGCATTAGCAGCGCCACGATATTGCAAATCATTCGCAACAAGGGGGTCCAGTGAAAACCGTTTCCAACCGCATCGAAGCGGCGCTGCTGGCTGGCAGCGCTCTGTTGGCGTTTTCCGGTAGCGCTTTCGCCAAGGAAGCCAACGCCGGACCCGAGATCGTCGTCACCGGTGCCCACGAAGGCTATCTCGCGCTGGATTCGGTTACCGCGCTTAAGACCGACACGCCGCTGCTCGACGTGCCGCAGACGGTGCAGGTGGTCACCCGCGAACGGCTGGACGACCAGGCGCTGCACAGCCTCGCCGACGTGCTGCGCTACGTCCCGGGCACGACCGTGGGCCAGGGCGAGGGCAATCGCGACCAGATCACCATGCGCGGGCAGAACACCACCGCCGATTTCTTCCTCGACGGCGTGCGCGACGATGTCCAATATTACCGCGGGCTCTACAACATCGAGCGGGTCGAGATTTTGAAAGGCCCCTATGCGCTGATCTTCGGGCGGGGCGGCGGCGGCGGGATCGTCAACCGGGTGCTGAAAGCGCCGACGGCCGAACGCTTCCATGCCGCCGCCAACTCCGGGGTCAGCACTTTCGGCGCCTGGGATATTGCCGCGGATGTCAACGCGCCGGTGGGCGGCAATGCCGCATTCCGGATCAATGCCGCCTATGAGCGCATCGATAATCACCGCGATTTCATCGACGGCGAACGCTACGCGGTTAATCCGCATATCGCGGCCGATTTTGGCGGCGGCTGGAAGGCCGGCCTGTCCTATGAATATGTCCACGACGACCGGGTGACCGATCGCGGCATTCCCTCGCTCGCCTGCACAGCGCCGTGCCAGCCGGGCCCGCTGCCCGGCCACCGCGACACCTTCTTCGGCGTTCCGGGGGTCAACCGCACCGGCCTTGAGGCGCATATCGTCAAGGCGCGGCTCGACGGGCAGCTGACCGACAACCTCAGCTGGACATCGTCCGTGCTCTATGGCGACTATGACAAATATTACACCAACGTTTATGCCAATGGACCGGCCGCAGCCGATGGCAAGGTCGCGCTGGCCGCCTACACCGATCCGACCAAGCGGCGCACCTTCATCGCCCAGAGCAATCTGGTGTGGGACCTGAAGCTTGGGGCCATCGCCAACAAGATCCTGCTGGGGATTGAATACGGCGATCAGAATTCGGTCAACCAGCGGCTGGGCGGCGTGCTGTCGAACGGCAAGCTGAACCTCGCCAATATCGTCTATCCGACTGTCACGTTTCCGGTGCTGAACCGCAATACGGTTTCCGATGTGCAGGTGTTTTCCGCCTACGCGCAGGACCAGATCAGCATCGGCAGCCATCTCGATGTGGTCGTCGGCCTGCGATTTGACCGCTTCAAAATCAACGGCACCGACCGAATCCCGGCGGTGCCGCGAGACTTCGCCCGCACCGACGAAAAACTCAGTCCCCGTTTCGGGCTGATCTTCAAGCCGCAGGAGAATGTCTCGATCTACGCGAGCTACAGCAAATCCTTCCTGCCTCGAGCGGGCGATCAGTTCCTGACGCTGACGACCACCCAGGAGAATCTCGCGCCCGAACTATTCGCCAATTACGAGGTCGGTGCCAAATGGGATATCCGGCCCGATCTCAATGTCACCCTGGCGCTGTTCCAACTCGATCGTTCGAATGCGACAACGCGCAATCCCAACGATATCACGAAGGAGATCGTGGTCGGCAAGACGCGGACCAGGGGCGTTGAATTTGCGGTTACCGGGCGGATCACCCCCGACTGGCAGATCAGTGGCGGCTACTCCTATCAGGATGCCAAGGTGGTCGGCACCGAACTCGTCCGCCTGCCGCAAGTGCCAGAACACCAGTTCGCGCTGTGGAATCGGTATGACTTCACCCGCCAGTTCGGCGCCGGTATCGGCGTGGTCCACCAGTCGAGCCAGCTGGCCGCGATCCGCACCTCGCTCACCGCCCTGCCGACCCGTCTGCCGGGCTTCACTCGGGTCGACGCCGCGCTGTTCTTCACGGCGTCGGACCGGCTGCAATTCCAGGTCAATGTCGAGAACCTGACAAACGCCACCTATTTCTCCGACGCGCACAACAACAACAACATTACCCCGGGCGCGCCGATCAACGCCCGCTTCACCGCGCGGCTGAAGTTCTGACGGCTAGCTGTCTGGCCCCTTCATTGCCGGGACCGCCCGGGCGGCATCTTCGGGCGAGATGCCGGGGGCGGGGGCGGCGCTGATCGTCTCGAGCCGGCGCATTACCCGCCCGGCGCGCTGGACCGCGCGGACGAGGCGCGGATAGACGCCGCAGCGGCACAGGTTGGGGATCGCCGCCTTGATCTCGGCCTCGCTGGGATCGGCATTGCGGGCAAGCAGCGCTGCGGCGCTGATGGCGATGCCCGGCGTACAGAAGCCGCACTGGATCGCCTGCTCGGCGACCAGCGCCTGCTGCACCGGGTGCGAGCGGTCCTGCGACAGCGCCTCGATCGTGGTGACCTCGCGCCCCTCGGCTTCGGCCAGCGAAATCAGGCACGAACGCATCGCCTCGCTGTCGACCAGCACCATGCAGGCGCCGCAATCGCCAACCCCGCAGCCGTATTTCGTACCGGTCAGATTGGCCGCATCGCGCAGCGCCCAGAGCAGCGGCGTCTGCGGGTCCATGCGGAATTCGAGCGGTCGCGAATTGACGGTGAGGCTGGGCATCGGCCTGGCCTCTACGAAGTTACCTTCAACGACGCAATCTTACCGCCCGAACCGCAGCTTCACCCCGGCCCAAACCGTGCGCGGGGCACCGAGGTCGATCGAGCCGTTCTGATTGCGGGTGATCACATCCGTGTCCGTCAGGTTCTCGCCCCGCAGCACCAGACTGAACCGGCCTGCGACCGGCACTTCGGCATAAGCATCGAGCGTCGTCGCGGCGGGCAGGATGCCGGTTTCCAGATCGTCCTCGAACTGCGCGCCGACGTGGCGCAGGGTGGCGGCGAGCAGCCAGCCGCCCTCGGGACGCCAAGAAAGCGTTCCGCTGGCAGCGAGCTTTGGGGTTTGCGCCGGCCGCTTGCCATCCAGCGCGGCCGAGATGCCGCTGGCCTCTACCTCGGCGTCGGTCAGCGCCAGCGAGCCGTTGAAGCTCACCGCGCCAAAGCGTAGCGCCGCTGCCAGTTCCACGCCCCTGGCATGGACCGCATCGACATTGCGCCGCTCGCGCAGATTGGCGCCAATGGTAACATTGGCGACGGCGTTCTTCACTTTGTTGTCGAAGGCGGTCAGCGAGAGTTTGACGGCGTCCGATGGCGCGAAATCGATCCCGCCTTCGAAACCGAACAATTCCTCATTGATCAGCGCCGCATTGGCGCGGGTCGTGACCGGGAAGACGACGAAGGGCCGGTAGAGCTCGTTGAGCGTCGGCAAGCGCAGCCCGCTATAGGCAGCCGCGCGCAGCGACAACCCGCCGCCCGTGTGCCACACCGCGCCGCCGCGCAAGGAGGTGTCCCAGCCTGCGCGATCGGCGAAGCGGTTGTCGGTCGTGACCAGGCCGGCAGCGTTCTCCTGGCGGAAGAAGCCGTCGCGCACAGTCCAGCGATCGGCGCGGAAACCGGCGGTGAGGATCAGCGAGCCCAGCGTCCAGTCGTCCTCGAGGAACAGCCCGACATCGCTGTTGCGCCCGCCTGCCCGGCGCCGAAAGGTAAGTGCACCCGAGCCCGCATTGTAGCCTTCCTCCTCGAGATGGCCGTCGGCGATCCGCAGATCGGCCCCCAGCCGCAAGACATGCGTCCCGCCCAGCATGGGGTCCAGCGGCGGCCGCACTTCCAGCTTGCCGCCAAAGCCGGTCGAGGGCGTGCGGCGCTGATCGAGCGTTTTGCGGAAGCTAGTCGAGCTGATGACGATATTGGAGAAGTCACGCTTCTGCAGATAGGCGAGCGCATCCACTTGCCACCGACCCCGGCCGACCAGCCGCAGACTGGCATCCTGCCCCTCGGAGCCGGTGTTCGCCCCGGCGAAGCGCAGCGTGCGGTTGTCCGCGAAGGCGAGGCCGCGTGCCTGCAGCTCGAGGTCGCTGCCAACCGGCACCACCGCCCGCCCGCTCGCCGACCAGCTGTCGTAGCGCGCCCTGACGCTGGCCGGAACGCGCTGCGCTTCGGGCGCGGTGAAGAAGCCCTGGCCCCGGTCCCAGCGGCCGGAGAGGACAGCGAAGCCCCGGCCCAGCTTTGGCGCGAGCGTGGCGGAAAGTTCGGTCTCGCCCCGGTCGTCGGCCAATGCCGCGCCGGAAAACAGCCCGAGGGTATCGGCATCGGCACTTGTCAGCTCGATGGTTCCGGCAACCGCGCCCGCACCGAAGGCGCCCGAGCCGCCGCCGCGCGTGATGCGAACCGATCCCAGCCGCTCCGGCGCGATGGCCGATAGCGGGATATAGCCGAACAGCGGATCGGCCATCGGCACGCCGTCGAGCAGCACCAGCGTCCGGCTGGTGGCGTTGCCGCCGAGCGCCCGGAGGGTGACGCCCTGGGCGGACGGATTTGACGAGCGGCTGTCGGAGCGGCGGAACTGCTGGAAGCCGGCGGCGGAGGAGAGCACATCCTCGATGCGGCCCGAAGCGGAGGTGGTGAGCCGGTCGCGGGTGATTTCCTGCACGCCGTAAGCGGGCGTGGCCGGGGTAGCCTCAAGGCCGCGCCCGGTGACGACGATGTCGGATTGCCGCGCAGCGTCCTGCGCCAGCGCTGCGAAGGGAAGGAATGCCGCCATAACGGCTGCGAGGCTGCTCGTGCGGCAGGCGGCTTGGCTGAGGCGTTTGGTCATGGCGGCGCCATAGGGGAGTTTGCCGGCACAGGGAAAGACCCTGTACCATGGACGGCTGGATTCCCCGCCGCACTAACGCACAACAGTCACCGGCTCGTCCACGAATGGACGAGCCGGGTTCACGAATTTTTCGCTACACGTGCGGGACTAGCGGCACCTGGACCGGCCACCGCTATCCACTGCCGCACCAATCGCCGCGCCGCCAATCGCACCAAGGACAGTGCCCAGCGTCTTGGAGTCGCCTGGGGCAATGATGTTGCCAAGCACGCCGCCAGCAATGCCGCCAACGACCAGGCCGGTGGTTCCGTCAGACCTGCGGCAATAATAGCGCCCGTCACGGCCGCGATAAATGCGATCATTGTCGCTGAGTTCGCGTTCGCGATAACGCCGGTCGGTGCGGTAGTAATTATCCGCATAATAACCATTGTAGCGCGGATCTGGCCGGTCGTAGTCATAGCCACCGTACCGGCTGTAATAACCGCGGTCATAATAACCCCAGTCATCATAGCCACTACGATTTCCGTAGCCACTGGTGGTGCAGCCGCCGAGCACCGCCGCAGCGCCAAGTGAAGCGAGGACAAATTTGTTCATGGATAATCTCCACAGTGGTAAGGATCCAGGAGCGTTGCAAAGCGCGCAGCCTGACTGCAAAGACAATGATTGGCGCGCAGGAAAGTTCCGCGCGGGGTCGACGGCGTCGACAATGTCGCCGGTCACATAAATTAACGCTTTATTAACACTGGGTTGACAATTCCGGCGCGGCTACTTCTGTGAACGTCCCATAAGACGCTGGCGATTGGCCCTTACACGCCCCAGATAATGCGTCGCCATGCCGCCCGCAATTTCGGGGGGACTGGCGCCCAGCTGCCCGCGAGACAATTCGCCTATCAACAAGCGATGCGCTTCCAGCTTCTCGCCAACCATTAGCTGCGCCTCGGCTTTGCCGCGTTTGCCGCCCAGCGCGATCCGGGCCAACCGTAGCGGCACCACCAGCGATGCCTCGCCTGCGAGCAACCAACAATCAACCACTGCGCCTAGCCACAACCTTAATGCACCCTTTTTTCCAGTGCTCGCGACCATTCTTGCTCTCCCGGCAATTCGCCCTGCGGCGTCTCGTTGCTGCTCAGGGTTGGCGATAGCCGGTGCATCCGGCCGCGTCGAGGTTGCCAGCATCGATTATGCCGTGGGTAATTTGCCGCCTATTGCAGGGGCACACTTGGCCCGGTGCCAGCCGATCGAGCGCTTCCAGGCGGCCCGCCTATGCACACGCTGTATAATGCACCTGCGCCGAATAAGCTTGGATCTTTTTGACGATGCGAACTTGACCGCCTGAGGATTGGGCGGGCAAACGCAAGCGATGAACCTCGACGCCGACCTCGCAATCGCCCATCGCCTCGCCGACGCGGCGGGTGAGGCGATACGGCCTTTTTTTCGCGCCGGTCTCGTAGCGGAGCGCAAAGACGATGCGACACCTGTGACGCTTGCCGATCGCGCCGCAGAAGAAGCGATGCGCCGCATTCTCAAGGCCGAAGCGCCGCGCGACACCGTGATCGGCGAGGAATTCGGGGTTACCGCAGGGGCAGGGCGCTCCGGGCGCAGCTGGGTGCTCGATCCGATCGACGGCACTACCTCGTTCCTCGCCGGGCGGCCAATCTTCGGCACGCTGATCGCGCTGGTGGTCGAAGGCTGGCCGGTGCTCGGTCTGATCGACCAGCCAATCCTCAAGGAACGCTGGGTCGGCGCGGCAGGGCGAGCGACGACCCTGAACCATACACTCGTCCGCACCCGCGCCTGCCCGCTGCTCTCGGAAGCGACCCTGGCGACCACCGGTCCGCATTACTTCGACGACCATCAGGACAGCCATTTCATGGCGCTTGCCGCCCGCACCGACCACAAGCGCATGGTGATGGGCGGCGATTGCTACAATTATGCGCTGCTTGCCTCGGGCCATATCGACGTGGTCTGCGAAGCAAACCTCAAGCTGCACGACTGGGCGGCGCTGGTGCCGGTGATCGAAGGTGCAGGGGGGATGGTGTGCGACTGGAACGGCGATCCGCTCCATGCCGGCAGCGACGGCCATGTGCTGGCACTGGGCGATCCGGCACGTCTGGAAGACGCGGTCGCGGGACTGGTCTGCCGGCATTAAATGGAAATATTCGGTACGCCCCGGGGCTCTGCCGGCACCAGCAAGATCTGGCGGCAAAAACTTATTCGAACGATACCTTGCATAACGGAACGTTTTTTTATATTGTACGTTCTTCGTCACTGGAAACAAGATGTGAGGGCTGCACATGCGGAGTTTTAAGGTGATTGCGACTGCACTGGCCCTACCCGGCCTGATGGCTGCTTCGGCGGTTGAAGCAGCAGCGACCCGCTCGGTGCAAATCAAGCCGAAAATGGTAGTGAATAGCCGTCCGGTGTGCGCTCCCGGGGTGGTGTTGCGCCAGTCTGCGGTGCGTCAGGGTTACGCTCCGCTGCGCTGCATTCAACCGGATCCGCCGAATGACGGCGGCATGGGCACACGAACTGCTGAACGCCGCGTGCGGGGCAGGGGCCTGATCATTGTCGGCGCGTTGGCTGCCGCGGGTGTTGGTCTGGGCATCGCGGTCGGCTCCGGCGGCAATGACAGCCCCGGCGGCTAGTCGATTTTTCGGCTGAAGGGCAAAAGGGCTTTGCCGGTGGCAAGGCCCTCTCTGCGCGCGCGAGATGACGCCGCGCGCCACTTGCAGTGCGAATGTTGGGTGACATTTCGTTTCCCGCTGTTTGCCTGATCCAAAAACTTGTTTTGTGTGCCACGGAAATCGGGGAACTGCTGCAATGTCGGCTGACCGACCCATGACTGGCCGAGCTGCAATCGAATTTGATCAATCGGCCTGGGCTGACAGCGCGGGGCAAGTGCGCAAGCAGTCGCTGATCGCCGTAGTTTTCATTGTGGCCGCTTTGGGGTTTGGCGGTGGTGGCAGTTCGGCGCCGCGCTCGGAATTGATCCTTCAGCTTCTCGCCGCGCTCGCTGCTGCGGCCTGGCTGCTGGTCAGCCGCGAGCCAGGGATAAACCGCCAAGCGCACCAGCGCCTATGGATTTTGGCCGGCGTGTTACTGGCTTTGCCATGCCTGCAACTGCTGCCGTTGCCCCCGGCCATCTGGCAGCAATTGCCAGGCCGCGAACAGGAGTTGGCGGCGCTGGAACTGGTCGGTGCTGGTGCAGGCTGGATGCCGTGGTCGCTTACGCCGGCCCGCACCCTGGCCTCGCTGCTGGCCATGCTGCCGGCGTTGCTGACGATGGGTATGGTCGCAAGACTCGATCACGAGAAACGCGGCTGGGTTGTTGCTGCCGTCGCCGGCATGGTCCTCGTATCCTTGCTGCTCGGCGCCCTCCAGCTCGCCGCCGGGATGGCGGTCGGTTGGCGGCCCTATGGCACAGAAAATCTTGGCTTTCTCAATGGCTTCCAGGCCAACCGCAATGCCCAGGCCGATGTCCTGCTGATCGGACTGGTCGCCAGCGCCGCGGCACTGCGAGTGTGGAGCGACCGCCGGCGGACATCGGTGGACGTGATTTTTGCCGCGATTGCCGCGCTGCTCCTGCTCGGCTGCGTCCTGACCGGTTCCCGCGCGGGCATGGCGCTGATACCCGTCGCGCTGGCCGCAGCGGCAATTATCTGGCTGCCGCAGCGCATCCGGGGGCGTGCGGCGCTGCTGGGGCTTGGCGCCGTGCTGGCGGCAGGCGCAGCGGGTTTCCTCCTCCTGCGGCAGACCGCAGCGGTCGGACGGTCGCTGGAACGGTTCGCCTCCGAGCGGGATTTCCGCTGGGAGTTGTGGCAGGATACGCAGTACGCGATCATGCAATATTGGCCGTTTGGTAGCGGCATGGGCAGCTTCAAACCTGTGATTACCGCCGCCGAGCGGCTGGAAGTCGTCGACCCGACCAGCCCGGTTCGCGCGCATAACGATTATCTCGAATTTACTCTTGAAGCCGGCGTTTTCGGTCTGATGGTGCTCTCCTTTGTTGCGGTCTGGATCGGGTGGATGGCAATCGATGCTTGGCGCCGCAGAAATCCGGCGACCCGGCCGCAGCTCGTGTTCGCATTTGCGGTAATGACGATAATTGCTCTGCATTCCTTGGTTGATTATCCATTAAGGTCGATGGCACTGGCGTGCCTCGCCGGAGTTGCTGCGGGGCTATTGGCACCCTCGTCAGCGAGCCGCAAAGTCAGGGAGTTAACCGGGACGTGAAGAGCTATAGGCACCTGGCAACTGCGGCGGGAATATCGGCATGCCTTATCCTTGCCGGCTGCGCGGGATCGCGTTCGTCGAAGTTGCCCAGCGGGGAGGCAGCCTATCGCATCATCCCGCCCGAAGATCCCGCAGCACCGCAGAAATCCTATGTGATCGCACCGAACGACTTGTTGAACTTGCAGGTTTTTCAGGAAGCTGACCTGAGCAACGACAATCTCCAGGTCGATGATACCGGCAGGATACAGATGCCACTGATCGGCGAAGTGCCGGCCGCCGGGCGAACGCCTTCGGAACTTGCCGCCGACATCGCCGTGCGTTTGCGCGAACGCTATATCGTCAACCCGCAAGTGGTCATTTCCGTGGTCAAGGTTGCGGCGCATTACGTCACGGTGGAGGGCCAGGTGACAAAGCCCGGCGTGTACGAAATCACCCGAGATTACACGCTGCTATCCGCAGTTGCCCGGGCCGAAAGCCCCAATAAGACGGCAAAGCTCGATGAGATCCTCGTGTTCCGTGTGGCCGATGGCCAGCGTATGGCCGCGCGCTTCGACCTCCAGGACATCAGGGCGGGCCGCGCACCCGATCCGCGCATTATCAACGGCGATGTCGTCGTCGTTGGCTATTCCGCAAGCAAAGGTGTCTGGCAGAATATTCTCCAGGCTGCGCCGCTGCTCAACATCTTCTATCTTGTTCGTTAGGGAGCGCCAGCATGCCCACATTCGCCAAAACTGCTGGACATCGCGATGCGCTCCCAGCCCATCCGCAGCTCTCACAGGATGAGGCGGAACTGGAGAGCCACTTCGGCGAGCGGCAAAACACCTTTTTCAATCTCCAAAATACGGTGATGCTGATTCGGGCCAATGCGATGCTGATAGCAGCAATCATCTTCGGGGCCCTTGCACTTGCTGTCGCCATCACCCTTGCGAGTACGCCGCGCTACACCGCGCAAGCGACAATCCAGATCAACGAGCAATCGGACCGCGTGCTCAAGGAAGGCGAAGATACCAGCGCGCCCAGCGATGTTTACGATACCGATCGCTTTCTTCAGACGCAGATAGATATTCTGCGGAGCCGGAGCCTGGCGCTACGGGTCGCACAGAGCCTCAAGCTGACCGGCAACCCGGCATTCTACCGTGCCATGGGTGCGGAACCGCCGCCGGCATCAATGTCCGCCGACATTGTCCGGGACAGCACGCTAAGCCTGTTGCAAAGCAATCTCGATGCGCGCTTGCCGCATACATCGCGCATAGTCACGGTCAATTTCGTCAGCAACGACCCGCAACTCTCGGCGCAGATCGCCAACAGCTTTGTGAAGGAAATCATCGCCGCCAGCTTGCAGCGGAAATACGACAGCTCCGCCTATGCGCGCGGGTTCGTTTCGGACCAACTGGCCGAAGCGAAGACCCGGCTGGAGGCTTCGGAGCAGGCGCTCAACGGCTATGCACGCGCAGCCGGCCTGTTCCGCACCGGTCAGGCGCTGGGAGCGCAGGACAGCAACAGTCCGCAGTCCGGTTCGGTCACTTCCGCCAGCCTGGTGCAAATCAACCAGGCCGCCAATGATGCCCAAGCGGCGCGGATTGCCGCCCAAGGCCGCTGGGACGCAATTTCCGGTGCTGCCGGTCTGAACGCTGCCGAAGTGTTGAGCAATCCTACGGTCCAGAACCTGCTGACCCAGCGCGCGGATGTGCAAACCAAGCTACAGCAGGAAGGCGCGCGACATCTTCCCGATCATCCCTCGGTAATCCAGCTGAAAGCGCAGGCTGCCGAAGTGAATAGTCAACTCAATGCGGTGGTCGATAGTGTCCGTGCGTCGGTCAAGGCTCAATATGGTGCCGCGTTGGCGGCCGAGCGGCAATTGGAGGCCAAGGTGGAGTCGCTCAAGGGCGATACACTGGCCGAGCAGGATCGCGCGGTGCAATATAATATCCTCGCCCGCGAGGCCAACACCAACCGCATTCTTTACGATGGCCTGCTCCAACGCTTCAAGGAGCTGAACGCCGCTTCCGGCATCAGCACATCGAATATTTCGATCATCGATCTGGCCGACCCGCCGCTGTCACCATCGTCGCCCAACCTGATGCACAACCTCGCCATTGGTTTGCTGCTGGGCACCGCGCTGGCAGCGCTGGTGGTGCTGGTTCGCGACCATTTTGACGATTCGATCCGCGTTCCGGAAGACATCGAGCACAAGCTGCATCTCCCCTTGCTTGGCGTCATCCCAAGATCGGGCGAAGATATGGGCGAGGAAATTGCCGATCCCAAATCGCCGGTGGCCGAAGCCTATAGTTCGCTCGGCGGTTCGCTGCTCTATTCGACGAGCCAGGGTCTGCCACCGGTTATGCTGGTGACCTCGGCTCAGCCGACCGAGGGTAAATCGACCACGTGCTTTGCCATCGCCAGCAATTTCGCGCGGATCGGCCGGCGAGTTTTGCTGATCGATGCGGATTTGCGCCGCCCATCGCTGCACCAGCGGATCGGGAGCGACAACAAGACCGGCATGACGACCTTGCTGACGTCGAGCGACCCCGCCGAATCGGTGATTATCGCCATGGTCCAGCCGGGCCTGTCGGTAATCACTTCCGGGCCGATACCGCCAAGCCCGTCCGAGCTTATCGCGTCCAACCGGATGCAGGCGCTGATCGACGAACTTGCCGGAAAATTCGATATCGTTATCATTGACAGCCCGCCGGTCCTGGGGCTTGCCGATGCCCCGCTAATGGCGCCGCTGGCCGATGGTGTGATTATGGTGATCGAGGCGGACCGGGGGCGTCGTGGGGCGCTCAAGGCGTCGCTGCGGCGGCTCCGTGCGATGCGGCCGGTGATTCTTGGAGCGGTGCTGACCAAATTCGATTCGCGCCGGAATTCGTACCGCAATTCATATTACAGTGACGATTACTACGCCTATAAATCGGACGACGCGAAGGCTGAAGCAAGGGCCGCTTAAGAAGCTCTTATGCCGCGCTGGGGCCGCCGCTTTGCTGGACTGGCGGGGGCCGTTCTTTTCGCTTTGGCTGCTTTGGCCAGCGGGCTTGACCGCATCAGCGAATACCGCCCCGACGTGGCGGCTGCGGTGCCACCGCCGTTTCGCATCAACGCCGCGCGCGCGCTTGCCGGGCGAGCGCTCGCTGGCAATCAACTGGTCGAGGCTACGGAACAAGCACGGCAAGCAGTGCGGCGCGATCCGATCGACGCCCGGTCGGCCGGCTTGCTCGGCAGCGCCCTGCTTGTTTCCGGCGATGCGGCGGGCGCAGAGCGGGCCTTTACTGTCTCGGCAGCGATGGGCTGGCGGGAGCCGGCGACTCAGCTTTACTGGATGTCGGTCGCTCTGGAGCAGGGCGATCTCGAAGTTGCTTCGCAGCGGCTGGACGCGCTGCTGCGCCAATCGCCGCAATTCGCCAGTCGCGCGCAATTGCTTGCAGAATTCGAAGTTACTGCCGAGGGCCGCGCGGCGCTGGCACGCCGGTTAGCCGATGCTCCGGTCTGGGGGCGAGATTATTTCATCGACGGTTATCTGATCCCTCCCGCCGGATTGGCCCGCCGCGCCGAGGTGGCCCAGAGCCTTGCCCGTCGCATTCGCAACTGCCCGCTGGTGGCGTTTATGACGTTCGATCTGGTGGGAACCGGGCAAATCGCTGCCGGACACCGGATCTGGCGCGGTCATTGCCAGCTTGGGGGCGACACGGGCAATATTGCCGATGGCGGCTTCAGCGGCGCCAATCTCTCCAAGCCCCTGACTGCCTTTGACTGGCGCTGGCCCGACGACGGATCGATTGGCTTATCGCTAGCGCCGGCCGCTGGCTTTGCCGGGCAAACGCTCCGTGTCACCACCAGCGCATCGCGCGAGCGCGACTTTGCCACTCAGCTCACGGTCCTGGCACCCGGCGCCTATCGCGCGCACTGGCGGGCCCAGACTGAAAGCGGCGCGCCGGCTGCGGCAATCCGCCTGTCGGTCGCCTGCACGCCAGAGACCCGCCATCCGCTGGCCAGCGAACTGATCGATGCGAAAACGGGGCATTTTGCCGCCGGCCTCGATGTGCCGGCTGGCTGCCCGGCGCAATGGCTTGCGTTCTCGGTCGCCCCGGGCTCCGATCCCGTAACGCTGGACGATGTCGCGATAACCCGGCGCTGAGCCTTTCGCACGCATTTCGCCGCGACTTCACTGGCGTTTCCGCCAGCAGCACCTAAATATCCGGCAATGCCGCCCGACCTGCCAGCCTCCGATCAACACGCGAGCCACGATGGCTGGGGCACGTTGAAGCGGTTCCTTCCCTATCTCTGGCCGCGCGAAAATCCGGGGCTGCGCTGGCGGATCGTGGTGGCGGTGGTGCTGATCCTCGCCGCCAAGGCGGTGACGCTGGCCCTGCCCTTCACCTACAAGCGCGCGATCGATTCGATGACGCTCGGCGGCGATCCCGCCTTCGTCGTCGCGCTGAGCTTTGTCCTTGCCTATGCGCTCGGCCGCTTCGCCGGGGTGCTGTTCGACAATCTGCGCAACATCGTGTTCGAGCGCGTTGGTCAGGACGCGACCCGGTCGCTGGCGGAGGACGTGTTCGCCCGGCTGCACCGCCTGTCGATGCGCTTCCACCTCGCCCGGCGGACCGGCGAAGTGACCAAGGTGATCGAGCGCGGCACCAAGAGCATCGACGTGATGCTCTATTTCATGCTGTTCAACATCGCGCCGACTGCGATCGAACTGATTGCCGTGGCGGTGATCTTTTACCTCAATTTCGGCTGGGGACTGGTGGTGGCCACGGCGCTGGCGGTGCTGGCCTATGCCGCCGTCACCCGCTGGATCACCGAATGGCGCAATGCGCTGCGCGAGAAGATGAACCGGCTCGACACCCAGGCGATGGCCCGCGCGGTCGATTCGCTGCTGAACTACGAGACGGTCAAATATTTCAGCGCGGAGGATCGCGAACAGGCGCGCTACGCCCAGGCGACCGGTGCCTATGCCGAAGCTGCGGTGAAGAGCGAGAACAGCCTGGGCGGGCTCAACATCGCCCAGGCAGCGATCGTCAACCTGCTGATGGCCGGCGCGATGGGCTATGCGGTGTGGGGCTGGTCGCAGGGCAAGCTGACGGTGGGCGACCTGGTCTTCGTCAATAC
>JANMCD010000051.1:0-5721 GCA_031360905.1 Novosphingobium sp. | reverse complement strand
GCCCCCTTTGCTGTTTCGTCCGGCTTGGCCGTAAGTTGTCTTCAAGCCGCCAGTCCGCTTCCAGCTGCAGTCCGGACGCGACATTTGGGGAAATGAGCCAATGGTGCGCTCGAACCAACTGCGCGCCACTTATCATGAGCGATCAACGGACCCAGCCCAGCGCAGCCGGAATCAAGGTGCTGATGAACGCTGCGGCGCTCGCGCGGTAGGCATCGCGCACCGGCGGCGCCATGCGATCCCAGTTGGCGTACATCTGCGTCATCCGGCGATTGGGGCGGAAGCGGCGCTCGTGCCTAGCGAGGAAGTCCCAGTAGAGTGCATTGAACGGGCAGGCGTCCGGCCCGGTCTTCTGCTTCACGTCGTAGCGGCAGCGCGCGCAATGGTCCGACATCCGGTTGATATAGGCTCCGCCGCCGGCATAGGGCTTTGTCGCCAGGCGGCCGCCATCGGCGTGCTGGCTCATGCCGATCACATTGGACAGTTCAACCCATTCATAGGCGTCGACGTAGACCACCAGAAACCAGTCGGCGACGTCCTGCGGCCGGACCCCTGCGAGCATCGCGAAATTGCCCAGCACCATCAGTCGCTGGATGTGATGCGCATAGCCATGATCGCGCGTATTGCGAATGGCTTCGGCCATGCACAGCATGTCGGTTTCGCCGGTCCAGTAAAAGTCCGGAAGGGGCAGCGTCGCCTCCAGCGCGTTGGCCTGCGCCACCTCCGGCATTTCAAGCCAGTAATATCCTCGGACGTATTCACGCCAGCCGATGATCTGTCGGATGAAGCCCTCCGCCGCGTTGAGCGGTACGGTGCCAGTTTTATAGGCTTCGGCAGCGGCAGTGGCCACTTGCAGCGGAGTCAACAGCCCCAGATTCAGGGCCGGGCTCAGCCAACTATGGAACAGCCAGTCCTGCCCTGTAACCATCGCGTCCTGGTAGGTGCCGAAGTCGGGCAGTGCGGTGCGGATGAAATGATCGAGTGCGCGGGTGGCCTGCGCGGCGGTTACCGGCAGGCCGAAATTGGCCAGTCTCCCAAAATGCGCACCGAAACGATCCGCGACCAGCGCCATCACTTCGCCGGTTGTCTCGTCGGGCGCAAAATGCATCGGTTCCGGATAATTGATGCCGCGTCTCGGCGGCGCGCGATTGTCCTTGTCGAGGTTCCATTGACCGCCCTCGGGCTTGCCGTCGGCCCCCATCAACAGCCCGGTCTTACGGCGCCTGTCACTCCATCACGAGCCCATTGCGTGCCTGCGCCCAAGTCTGAAATTCCAGGATCGAGCAGATGAACCGGTCGTCTGGCAGCACGTCGACCTGAATCCGGCACAGGCGCGCCCAACTGTCGATGGCGGCCTTGACCCGCCACTCGCCCGGCTCGACGATGCGGATGCTGGTCGCGCCATGCCGCTCGACCGCGCGCCGTACTTCGCCGGTGAAGCTGCCTGCATTATCAGGGTCGTCCAGCCGAACATAGTCGACCGTCCATCCGGCGACGCGCAGTTCCGCGGCAAAATGTCGCATTGCCGAAAGGATCAGCGCGATCTTGCGCTGGTGGTGGCGGACGTAGGTGGTTTCCTCGGCAACCTCCATCATCAGCACGACTGAATCCTTCGCGTCGACATCACGCAGCGACGCCAGATGGTGGGACAATTGGTCGCCTAGCAAGTCGAAGGTGAACGGCCGGACGATATCCGCTGCGGGCGCAACAGACGTTCGGCTGCCAGCATGGATGACGTCATAGGCGTCAAACGCAGCCAGCGTTTCCACCAGCGCACGGCCGATGCCGCCGGATGCTCCCCAAATTACAGCACGTCGGACGCCCATAGCCGACGCCCTTTCATTTGCGTCGTGCCCTTGCCGAATATGTCGACGCCCGAACCGGCCCTGCTGATGCGATAGGGCCAATCAGTTCAGAAACATGGCGAACAAGCCCTGATGTGCCAGAAGGGCGGCATACGCGGCTAGTTTCACCTTCCGGGAGACAAAGTGACCTGATTCCCGCCAGTTTGTTTGGCTGAGGGCTACGATCAAGGTGAGCTTGCGCGGTTAGGTTGCGGCCTGGAAGGGACAGGCCAGCGGCTGCTAGATCCACCGCCCTTCCAGCGCGGAATCGCTACCGACGCGCGAGCGACATAAACGTCTGCGGCCGTTTTGTTGCAGTCGCGTAGGTTGCAACGGTGATTGCTGCTGCTGCGATCAGAACTGCATGCCCAATCAGGCTGATGGCAAGGATGGTGTAGCTGCCGATGGCAATTGAAAACGCGATGGCCCACATCCATCCGAGTATCTGTAACACCATGTGCCTGACCGTGACGTCGGGAATATGACGAAGCGGGCTCACCTCATGATCGAACACATAGCCCCAAATATATACTATCAGATTTTTCATAGCATCAATCCTTTTTTGTTACGGACACAACGGAACGAACATTTGAAGCTTTTCAACAATCCTAATTTACGGGCAACTTGTGCTCAAATGTGGCCCTCTGGTGTCGCCATCCCTCGATATCTGGACCTATGACGAGATAACATATGGCCCTTAGGGCATGTTTTGAAGGCGGGGCCTTGGCTGCAGCTCCCCGGCCCGCCTCTGCGGAACTTTCTCTTATTCGCTGGCCCTACACCGGGCATTTGCTGACCGTTGGAGCAATCCTACCGCATTGGAGACTGCCGGGACCGGAATTTTATCTGACCCGATGCGACATTGAGCGAGCAATCGGCCCGATAGCCATGCGCATTCGACACGGGGACCAAGCAGCCAGTCGCCACAAACGCCAATCCTGAGTTCTGGGCTCCACAAAGCACCGTCTCCGGTTCCCGCTGAGAGCGCATAGCGCCACTGGTGCGACAGCGCTGCAATCGGTTGGGGAAGGGCGCAATTCGCGGCTCCGGACAGCGCCGCCAACAGCAGCTCTGCAATATGTTGCGGCGATTGTTCGAGCCTTGAACTGGACCAGGCCGCGCTGGCCTGAACGATCCAGGCCTCAGGATCGGGTCGGCCGGGCTTCGCGCTGTTGCGGGCCGCCCAGGCAATGTCACCCCGGTTGCGGATCACCGATGGCAAGCAGTCCAACGGACGATCGAACACGAACATCGCTGTCCAGCAAGGCTGGGATCGCGCCCTGAGCGCAACCCGCGTCATCGAAAAATCGTGAAGAGAGAGAACGGCTGCTGCCTGTTCCGCTGGAATAGCCAGCACGACGGCGTCGAAGGGCCCGACCGAACCGGACTCGCCCATTAGCCACCAGTCGTTGTTCTTGCGAGCAATTCCCCTGACGAGGTGGCCCCAGGCCACGGAGTGCACACAGGCCATCTGTTTGATGATGGCATTCATTCCAGGCACGCCGACCCATGCGTCCGCACTGGCCTGCGGCCAGGGTGCGGCAATTCCTAGTTCGCTCCATGTGCTAACCAGCCGCCTGAATGCAGGATCGCGCGCGGTAAAATACTGCGCTCCGTGATCGATCGTCACTTCACCCCGCGAAGTCTGCAAGCGCCGGGTCGACATGCGCCCGCCGGGACCGCGCCCTTTGTCGAACAGGGAGATCGAGTGCCCGTCAGCCTTGAGGACATCAGCGCATGCGAGCCCTGCCATGCCTGCGCCAATGATGGCAAATTTCATCGCGGCTCACCGCTTGTTCATTAGCGACAGCACTTCCTTGCGGCTGTCTGCATTGCTCAAAAAGCAGCCAAGCATCCGGCTGGTGACCATTCCGACCCCGTGGGTCTTGACCCCGCGCCCGGTCATGCAACCGTGCTGCGCTTCGATCACCACGGCAACGCCCTGGGGCTTCAGGTTGTCCCAAATCGACTGCGCTACCTGAGCTGTCAGGCGTTCTTGGACCTGCAGGCGCCGGGCATAGCCGTGCAGCACGCGCGCCAGTTTGGATATGCCGACTACCCGCTTTGCAGGCAGATAGGCAATCGAAGCTGTACCGGTGATGGGGGCCATGTGGTGTTCGCAATGCGACTGGAACGGAATATCTTTCAGAAGCACGATCTCATCGTAGCCCCCCACCTCGTCGAAGGTCCTGGAAAGGTGAATCCCGGGATCTTCATCATAGCCCTGACAATATTCGCGCCAGGCGCGGGCAACGCGCTTCGGCGTATCGCGCAGTCCCTCGCGGTCGGGGTCGTCCCCTGCCCAGCGGATCAAATTGCGGATCGCTTGCTGAATATCCTCTGGAACGAAGACTTTTCCTTCAACCGGATCGAAATCGAATTTTCCTGCGAGATAGTTCATCGCTGCAACCTCTCTGACAACTGCTGACCTGGGATTACTGCTGACCGGCAAGCGCGCCGACCAGCACGATCAACAGAATGGCGATGCCCTGAAACAGAACCCGCTGAGCCATCATCCGGTTTTGCTTCACCCCGAATGCTTCCTGCGATTCATGACCGGCCTGGCGGATATGCTCGGCGTCGCGAAAAAACGCGGCCAGCCCCCTGATGATCGCGATGACTACGGCGATCGCGAACCCACTTATCAATAGCACCAAGAAAGTCGTCATGGCTGAAATCTCCGGAAGGTTTATCCGGAACGACGAGAAACATGTCGGCGTTCACCACCGCCTTTTTCGCCAACGCCGGAGTAATGCCAACATGGCCAAAAGTGCACTTTACGGGCTATCGGCCATAGGCTAGTTGGGGTGAGACTATGTCACTTTCCCTTATGATCGGCTCTAGTCCCATTGCAGCCGTCCTGAGCAATCCGCGTCTGCCGGACAATCCGATCGTCGAATGCAACGATGCCTTCGTTGCCTTGACCGGTTATCACAGCGAAGAAATCATCGGACACAATTGCCGGTTTCTGGCCGGCGAGAACACCGAACCGTGGTTAACCGAAATGCTGCGCAATGGGATTCGACGCCGCCAGCCGGTGATGGTCGAAATCCTGAACTACAAGAAGAACGGCACGCCGTTTCGCAATGCCGTCATGGTCGCTCCGATCTTCGATGCAACGGGTGAGCTTGAGTACTTTCTTGGCTCGCAGGTCGAAATCGCCGAAGACGTGGCCCGGGCTAACGATGCGCGGCGCGAGGCTGCTTATAATCGCGTAGCGGCGCTCAGTCGCCGGAAGCGCGAAGTCTTACTGCAAATGGCTGCGGGTAAGCTCAACAAGCAGATCGCCTATGAACTGGGGCTCAGCGAGCGAACCGTCAAGATGCACCGGGCAGCCGTATTTGAAGCGCTGGGGGTTAAGACCAGTGCGGATGCGATTCGGCTGGCGATCGAAGCCGGTTACTGACGCGAAGGGCCACCACCGCGCAGTGGCCCTTCACTTAGACCATCAGCAACCTTAGCCCGGAAGCGATACGGCGTCGGTTACGTGAATTATGCCGTTAGACTGCATCACATCTGCCTGCGTTACGTGAGCCATGCCGCCTTTGCCATCGGTGAGCATGACGCTGCCGCCCATCAGACTTGCAGTTAGTCGGCCGCCCTGGACCGTGGTCAGGCGCGCCTGCCCACCGCCCGACTTGATCATCGCCAGTAACTCGGCCGCCGTTACCCGGCCGGGCACCACGTGATAGGTGAGCACCGACTGAAGCACGGCGAGATTGGCAGGCTGAAGCAGAGTGTCCACCGTGCCAGCGGGGAGCTTGGCAAATGCCGCGTTCGTCGGAGCGAACACAGTGAATGGTCCCGGACCCGACAGCGTCTCGACCAGCCCTGCAGCTTTCACCGCTGCCACTAGCGTGGTGTGATCGCTCGAATTGAC
>JANMCD010000030.1:0-7353 GCA_031360905.1 Novosphingobium sp. | reverse complement strand
CATGGCTCCCCTCCCCCAGAGGGGGAGGATTTGGTCGCCCTGCGCCTTGGCCTGCGCCAGATCGACGGCTTTCCCGAACACATCGCCGCCCGCCTGATCGCAGCGCGCGATCCGGGCGGAGCATTTGCCGATGTTGCAAGCCTGCAGGGCCGTGCCGGGCTGTCCCCGGCGATGATCGAACGCCTCGCCTCGGCCGACGCCTTCACCTCGCTCGCTCTGCCGAGGCGCCAGGCGCTGTGGGACGCCCGCAGCCTGATCGCCGCGCCCGACCTGCCGCTGTTCGCCGCCGCCAAAGCCCGCGACCAGGGCGCCGAGCGCACACCCACCCGCCTGCCGCAAATGCCGCTCAGCGAGGAAGTCGTCGCCGATTACCAGACGCAGCGGCTCTCGCTCAAAGCCCACCCGCTCGCCTTCCTGCGCGCCGGCCTGGCTGAGCGCGGCTTCGTGCGCGCCGCCGACCTGCGTGCCCGCAAGTTTCGCGCCATGGTGCAGGTGGCCGGCGTGGTTCTCATCCGCCAGCGACCGGGCAGCGCCAAGGGGGTGGTGTTCATCACCCTGGAAGACGAGACCGGCGTCGCGAACATCGTCGTCTGGCCCGACCTCAAAGACAAGTTCCGCCGGGAAGTGATGGGCGCGCGGCTGATGGAAGTGCGGGGTCGGGTGGAATACGACGACGAGGTAATCCACGTTATCGCCGCCCATATCCGCGACGCCAGCGACGCACTTTATGCGCTGTCCGACGATCTGCTCACCCCCGAACTGGCCCGCGCCGACGAAGTCAACCGGCCGGTCCAGGGCAGCCGCTCTCACCTGCATCCGCGCCCAAGCCACCCGCGCCCAAGCCACCCGCGCCCAAGCCACCCGCGCAAGGTCCGGGTGATCCCGAAGTCGCGGGACTTTCATTGAGGGGAGGCAGCCCCTTCGACAAGCTCAGGGTGAGCGAGGTTAAGGAGGGAATCCGATTCAATTCACGCCTGGCTAAACCGCCTCCAGCGAATATCCCGCCGAGCGCACCGTCCGCACCGGATCAAGCGCGCTGGCGATTTCGATGCCCTTGCGCAGCCGCCGGATGTGCACATCGACGGTGCGCAGTTCGATATCGCTGTCGGTGCCCCACACCGCGTCGAGCAGTTGCCCGCGCGAAAAGACGCGGCCCGGGTGCTCCATGAAGAATTTGAGCAGGCGGAATTCGGTCGGCCCCAGCGAAACTGTCACCCCCCGCCGGAGCACGCGGTGGGCGGTTACGTCAAGCGAGAGATCGCCTACAATCAGCGTCTCGCCCGCCAGCGCAGGTCGGATCCGCCGCATGATCGCCGCCACCCGCGCCAGCAATTCGCGCGGCGAAAAGGGCTTGGTGAGATAGTCATCGGCGCCGGTCTCAAGGCCGCGAATGCGGTCGTCCTCGGCTTCGCGGGCGGTCAGCATGATGATCGGAACATGCGCCGTCGCCTTGTCGCGGCGCAGGCGGCGGCATACTTCGATGCCGCTGGTGCCTTCGATCATCCAGTCGAGCACGACGAGATCGGGCGGCTGCTCACTTGCCAGCAGCAGTGCTTCGTCGCCGTCAGGCGTCGCGACGACCTCATAACCTTCAACCTTGAAGCGGTATACAAGCAGTTCCGAGAGCGCCGGATCGTCCTCGACCAGGAGGAGTCTGGGGGCAGGCATCAGCTGGGCACCCGTTCTTCGCGGTCGACCATATAATTGCCAGTGGCGGCGTAGTAAACCATCTCGGCGACATTGGTGGCGTGGTCACCGATCCGTTCAAGATTACGCGCGACGAACAGGAGCTGCGCGGCGCTGCTGATGGTCGATGGGTTTTCCACCATGTAGCTGACCAGGTTGCGGAAGATCGAATCGTAAAACGCGTCCACCTTGGCGTCACGGGCAACGACCTCGACCGCCATGGCGGGATCGCGCGCGGCATAGGCGGTGAGTACGTTGTGGACCATTTCCTCGGCGATTTCGGCCATGGCGGGGATCAGCGTCAGCGGTTCGAAGGTCTTGCGGCCCTCGATCCGGCCGGTGCGCTTGGCGATGTTCTTCGCGTAGTCGCCGATCCGCTCGATCACCCCGGCGATCTTGAGGCCGGCGATGACTTCGCGCAGATCGTCGGCCATCGGCGCGCGAAGGGCAATGATGCGCACGGCCAGCTTGTCGACTTCCGCTTCCAGCGCATCGATCCGCTTGTCCCGGGCGATGACCTGATCGGCGAGGCTTTGCGAACCCTTGATCAGCGCTTCCATGCCCTCGCTGATCGAAACCTCCGCCAGTCCGCCCATCTCCGCGATCAATCCGCGCAGGCGGGTGATGTCCTCATCGAACGCCTTGACTGTATGTTCTGCCACCATGCTCCCAATCCTAACCGTAACGTCCGGTAATGTAATCCTTCGTCCGTTCCTCGCGCGGATTGGTGAAGATATCGGAAGTGCTGCCGGTTTCGACGATCTTGCCCATGTGGAAGAAGGCGGTCTGCTGCGAGACTCGCGCGGCCTGCTGCATCGAATGGGTGACGATGACGATGGCGTAGCGTTGGCGCAGATCGTCGATCAGTTCCTCGATGCGGGCGGTGGCGATCGGATCGAGCGCCGAGCAGGGCTCGTCCATCAGGATCACCTCGGGATCGACGGCAATGGCGCGGGCGATGCACAGCCGCTGCTGTTGACCGCCGGAGAGCGCGGTGCCGCTCTCAGTCAGCCGGTCCTTGACCTCATCCCACAACCCGGCCCGCCGCAGCGAGCGTTCGACAATCGCGTCGAGATCAGCTTTGCCGGTGGCTAGGCCGTGAATTTTCGGGCCGTAGGCGACGTTTTCGTAGATCGTCTTGGGGAATGGGTTGGGTTTCTGGAACACCATGCCGACGCGGGCGCGCAGCTGCACCACATCCATGTTCGAGCGATAGATATCCTCGCCGTCGAGCAGGATCTCGCCCTCGAAACGCGCTGTCGGAATGGTGTCGTTCATCCGGTTGAAGGCGCGCAGGAAGGTCGATTTGCCGCAGCCCGAAGGGCCGATGAAAGCGGTCACAAGCTTGTTTGCGATCTCGATCGAGACGTCGTCGATCGCCCGCTTCTCGCCATAAGACACAGAGACGTTGCTTGCCCGGATCTTGGTCGCGGAAGCCTGAATGGTTGTGTCGGCTTTCACCAGCGCCTCTCAAATCGGTTTCGAAAGTAGATGGCGAGCCCGTTCATCACCAGCAGAAACAGCAGCAGCACGATAATCGCCGCCGAAGTGCGCTGAACGAAGCCGCGGCTGACTTCGTCCGACCACAGGAAAATCTGCACCGGCAGCACGCTGGAAGGCGAGGTGAAGCCGGCCGGTGGCGTGGCGACGAAGGCGCGCATGCCGATCATCAGCAGCGGCGCGGTTTCGCCCAGCGCCCGGGCCATGCCGATGATAGTGCCGGTCAATATGCCGGGGAGGGCGAGCGGCAGGACGTGGTGGAATACGGTCTGCACCCGGCTGGCCCCGATCGCCAGTGCGCCGTCGCGGATCGAGGGCGGCACGGCCTTGATCGCGTTGCGACCGGCGATAACGATCACCGGCATGGTCATCAGCGCCAAGGTCAAGCCGCCGATCAGCGGCGCGGAGCGGTAGTTGGGGAAGATGGCAAGGAACACGGCAAGGCCAAGCAGGCCGAAGATGATCGACGGCACCGCGGCGAGATTGTTGATCGACACCTCGATGACTTCGGTCCAGCGGTTGCGGGGGGCATATTCCTCAAGATAAACCGCCGACAGCACGCCGATCGGAAAGGCCAGCGCGAGGGTCACCGCCATGGTCAGCATCGAGCCCTTGAGCGCGCCCCAGATACCCACCGACTGCGGATCAGTGGCGTCGCCGCGGCTCAGGAAGCCGGGATCGAAGGCGTTCACCAGTTGGCCTTCGCGAGTCAGTTTGACCGCGAGCTGACGGAGTTCGGGCGCGCCTTCGCCGCGCCAGGCCGCAGCAAGATCGTCGCTTACGGGCAGGGAAACCTGCAACTGCGAGCGCAGCAAGCCGGGATCGCCTATCAGCCGCTCGGCGACTTCGCGCCAGGCATCCTGACCCAGCTCCGCGCCGGCCGCAGAGCCTGCCTCGCGCGCTGCTGCGGTATCGATGATATCCTTGAGACCGGCGCTTTCGAGCGCCTGCATCGCGCCGGGACCGTCAAGCTGCGCGGGATCGACGGTGAGCGCGGTCTGATCCAGGCGAACGGTGAAACGCAGCTCGATCCGCTTGAAGCCGCCGACCGCGTTCGATGTCATGGTGATCAGCAGGAACGCCAGCACGAACGCGGAAAACAGTACAGCCGTGAGCCCCAACACGCGGAACCGGCGCTCGGCAGCATAGCGGCGTTTGAGACGGGCGGCGAAGCGCGGATCCCCGGAGAGGGCTGACGACTTATTCATAGGCTTCGCGGAACCGCTTGACCACGCGAAGCGCGATGAAGTTGAGCGCCAGCGTCACCAGGAAAAGCACAAATCCCAAGGCGAAGGCGGCGAGGGTGGCGGGGTGATCGAAACTGCCTTCGCCGGTCAGCATAGCGACGATCTGGAAGGTAACCGTCGTCATCGTCTCAAATGGATTGCCCGTCAGCCGGGCGGTAGCGCCCGCAGCCATGACGACGATCATCGTCTCACCGATGGCGCGACTGACCGCCAGCATGACGCCGGCCACAATACCCGGCAATGCCGCCGGGATCAGCACCAGGCGGATCGTCTCGGAGGTCGTCGCGCCCATCGCCAGGCTGCCGTCGCGCATCGCCTGCGGCACGGCGGCGATGGAATCATCGGCCATCGAGGAGACGAAGGGAATGATCATGATCCCCATCACCAGCCCGGCAGCAAGCGCACTTTCGCTTGAAGCGCTGGTGATGCCGATGGCCTGGCCGACGTCGCGCACTGCCGGCGCGACGGTGAGTGCGGCGAAATAGCCGTAGACCACGGTCGGCACGCCGGCGAGAATTTCGAGCAGCGGCTTCATCCATTTTCGCACGGTATAGGAGGCGTATTGCGTCAGATAGATGGCGCTCATCAGCCCCAGCGGAATGGCGACGATCATGGCGATCACCGCACCGATGTAGATGGTTCCCCAGAACAGCGGAATCGCGCCATAAGTCGCACCGACGTTCGGACCGGGCGTCGCCATCGGATCGGGCGCCCAATGGGTTCCGAGCAGAAACTCGGCCGGGGTGACGAAAGCGAAAAAGCGCACGGTTTCGAAAATCAGCGAGGCGAGGATGCCGAAGGTCGTCAGGATCGCCACCAGCGAGGCCAGCAGCAGCGCGAACATCAGGGCCCGTTCGACCTGAGTGCGCGCGGTGAAATCGGGTCGCAGCCGCAGGAAGGCCAGAGCGCCGCCGACAAAGCCGAGCACCAGAGTGAGAACGATGCCGATTGTGCCATAGTAGTTCAGGGCGGCGCGAAAGGGTTCGATCAGGGCGGCGGTTTGCGGGTTAAACGCTGCCTCGGCCTGCCCGGTGGCCAGGCCGCGCGCCTCGGCGATAATGGAATCGCGTTCGAAGCCGAATCCGGGCAGGCCGGCCATTGCAGGCGATTTCAGCACCTCGGCCTCGACCAGCCCGGGGCTGATCGCGCTCCAGGCCGTCGCGAATATCAGCGCGGGAACCACTGTGCAGATCGCCACAAACCAGCCGTGATAGCCGGGCTGCGAATGTAGCCTGGGGCCGCCGCTGCGCTTGAACGCCCAGGCGCGCGAACGCGCCGCCAACCAGCCTATCAGGCCCAGCCCGAAGGCGAGGATAATGGGGATGGCTGGCGACACGTCGGCTTGCGTCCTCGCTGCGGACTACTTGAGCTGGCTTGGATCGAGCAGTGTCATGGCGGTGGCGATGCTGGCATTGGCCGCCTGAACGCTATCGGGAGCCACAACCATACCCTGCTTGGCGAGCAGGCCGTCCTTGCCCCAGCTCTTCGCCCATTCGCCGACGAATTCCTTCAACCCCTTGATCGCCTCAAGATGCGCCGCCTTGACGTAGATGTAGAGCGGGCGGGCGCCGGGATAGCTGAAGTCGGCGATCGAGGCATAGCTTGGCACCACGCCGCCCATGGTCAGGCCCTTCAGCTTGTCGCCGTTTTCCTCAAGATAGGAATAGCCGAAAATGCCGATGGCTTTGGGATTGGCCTCAAGCTTCTGGACGATAAGGTTGTCGTTCTCGCCCGAATCGACATAGGCACCGTCGCTGCGGACTTCGCTGCAGACCTTTTCGTGCTGGGCCTTGTCACTGTCTTTCAGCGCTTTCATCGCCGGATCGGTCTCGCAGCCTTTGACCAGGATCAGCTCCTTCAGCGCGTCGCGCGTGCCCGAGGTCGAGGGCGGGCCGTAGACCAAAATCGGCTCGGCCGGGAATGCCGGGTTCACGTCTTTCCACGTCTTGGCCGTGTTGGGCTTGCCGAACGGATTGGCGGCCAGCGCTTTGTAGATATCGGCCTGGGTCAGGGGGATGCCGGAACCCCCACTCGCTTCGGCAAAGGCAACCCCGTCGAGCCCGACCTGGACCTCGACAATATCCTTCACGCCGTTCTTCACGCAGTCGTCATATTCGGACTTTTTTATCCGCCGCGAGGCGTTTTCGATGTCCGGGTGCTGCGTGCCGACGCCGGCGCAGAACAGCTTCATGCCCGCGCCCGTGCCGGTCGATTCAATGATCGGCGATTTCATGCCGGGGTTGGAGCTGGCGAAGCTGTCGGATACAGCTTTGGCGAATGGATAGACCGTGGATGAGCCGACCGCGCGGATCTGGTCGCGCGAATTGCTTTGGCCGCCCCCGCAAGCGGCGAGGGTAAGTGCGAGGGCAGAGACAGCCAGCATGGCCGGGATGCGTTTGCTCATCTTGAATGCTCCGGTGAAGGGTCAGGGGCGCTCTGCCCGCGTTCCATGACAGATATGTGACAGATTGGAAAACGTGGGCGCGCTGGCTCAGAAATCGAATTGCGCGCGTAGCCCGAGAGCATTGGCGGTGTAGTCTATGTCGGTGCCCGCAGGTACCGCGGCGTCGTTGATCCACAGATGGCCGTAGTTGAGGACGAAGCGGACATAATCGGCGGGTATCCAGATCAGCGATGCGCCGGCAATCTGCTGCCGTCCGCCGACGATCGCACCGCTGTTCAGGTCCAGCCAGTCGTAGCGCAGATTGACCTGGATCGCGCCTAACCCGCCCTGGCTGACCGGATGCTTCGGCCGGATGCGGTCGTAGGCGCCGGCCCGGTAAGCCGTGACATCGTCGGTCAGCAGATAACCCGCTTCGGCATAGCCGCCGTTGAAGGTCGCATTGGCGAGGCCGGGACGCAGCGCGGTCATCCACTGGCTTTCCGCCGTGGCGTGGAACCGTCCGCTGATATAGGCCAG
>JANMCD010000022.1:0-13288 GCA_031360905.1 Novosphingobium sp. | reverse complement strand
CACGGACGACCGCCTCAGCCATGGCTCAGGACAGCCCTTTGAGCGCGGCGATATTGGCGGCATAGCTGCCCGGCCCGCCGCGAAAAGTGGCGGTGCCGGCGACCAGCACATCCGCCCCGGCCTCGACACAGGAACGGGCGTTGGCAATATCGACACCCCCGTCCACTTCCAGGCGGATATCGCGCCCCGACTTGTCGATCATCTTGCGCACCGCCTCGATCTTGCGGAGCTGGCTGGCGATGAAGCTCTGGCCGCCGAAGCCAGGGTTGACGCTCATCACCAGCACCAGATCGATGTCGTCGATCAGATAGTCGAGCAGCTTGGCAGGGCTCGCCGGGTTGAGCGAAATGCCCGCCTGCTTGCCCAGCGCCTTGATCGCCTGCACCGTGCGGTGCGGATGCGGGCCGGCCTCGGGGTGAATGGTGATGATGTCTGCGCCGGCCTCGGCAAATGCCTCGAGAAAACCATCGACCGGGCTGATCATCAGATGAACGTCGAGCGGCTTGGTAGTGTGCGTTCGCAGCGCCTTCACCACCCCCGGGCCAATGGTGATATTCGGCACGAAATGGCCGTCCATGACGTCGACATGAATCCAGTCCGCCCCGGCGGCATCGATGGCGCGCACCTCCTCGCCAAGCCGGGCAAAGTCGGCGGACAGGATCGAGGGTGAGATCAGGGGCGTAATCATGCGTGAAACTGCGCTTAGTCACCACATCTTGTGGCGACAAGCGGGCGTTGCCGTTTTCCACACACCATGGCTTCCGCAGTGAAAATGGCTGCGCCCAGCCGTGCGATTGACGCGCCAGACGGGGCAGGGCATGTTCGCCGCGATCATGATCGACCGCAGCGTCAGCGCCCAATCGTCACTCATGGCCCGCGAGACCCGGCTGGTCGACGGTCTGGTGCCCCGCAGCCTGACCGATTCCCCTCTCCCCGAACAGACATGGCAGATGCGGGAGGACCGGTTTCTGCTGCGCGGCGAAGGCGAGCATTATTTCTACTACCGCAAGGGCGAGGGCGTCGCGATCCACCGGGGGGCGGGGGCTGATCCGAGCGAGGAATCGCTCTGGCTCAACGGCTCGCTCTATTCGGCCATCGCCAGCATCAACGGTCTGCTGCCGGTCCACGCCTCGGCTGTTGCCTGCGGCGGCGAGGTGTACGCCTTTACCGGCCCGCCGGGAGCCGGCAAATCGACACTGGTCGCGGCGCTTGGCCGGTTCAGCCTGCCGATGTTCTGCGACGACACGCTGGTGCTCGATCTATCCGATCCCGACCGGATATCCTGCCTGCCTGGTCACAAGCGGCTGAAACTGACGGAAGAAGCCCTGGCGCTGACCGGTGCCGCGCGTGAGGAGAAGGTGAGCCCGACGGTGGACAAATTCTATGCCCGGCCTGCTGCGGGCGATGTCGGCCAAGTTCTGCCGCTGGCCGCGCTGGTGTTTCTCGAGGAAGGGCCGGACACCGCCATTACCCCGATCCGCGGCGGTGAGGCCCTCGCGCGGCTGCAGGACGACCACTACACCGCCACCTTGTTCGCCGCCGCCCAGCAATTCGACCGCGCCGCGCGCTTCGCCCACCTCGCCCGGCTCGCCCGCCAGATCGCGCTCGCCAGCTTCATCCGCCCGCGCGATCCCGTGCAGTTCGGCGCGGGTGTTGCCTTCGCTGCGGAATATGTCACATCCCGGCACGGCGCCGCCGGGCGCGAAAGCAACACCAGGGTGCCGCCGCCATGACTGCCGCAATCGCCAAATTGACCGACCGCTTCACCGAGACCGAGATCGACGACGAGATCGTCGTCATGCAGCTCGACACCGGCGATTTTTTTTCGCTGACCGGCACCAGCACGACAATCTGGCGGCTGATCGACGGCAGCCGCGACCGGCAGGCGCTGGTCGCGAAGCTGTGCACCGAATTTGGCGCGGCGGAGGCCGAGGTCGCTGAAGACGTTGACGAGTTCCTTGGCAAGCTGCGGGGCGCGGGTCTGCTTGGCCCGGGCTGAGGCCTGGCGCCGCAGAGTCCTGACGCTTGAGGCGATGGGCTGGCTCTGCTTGGCCCGGGGTCTGGTGACACTGGCCCCGCTGCGGCTGTGGCGCGGCAGGTTGGGGCTCGCCGGCGGTGCAGGCGCGCCATTTCTCGACCGGGCCGCCCGATTGGCCCGCCACGTCGAACGCGCCGCTGCCCGGCTGCCGTTCCCGAGCAAATGCCTGCCCCAGGCCATGGCGCTGAGCTGGATGCTGCGGCGAAGGAGGATCGCTCACGCGCTAATTTTCGCTGTCCGTCCGCCGCAGCTTCGCGGTTTTACCGAGGGCCTGCACGCCTGGGTCGAAGTGGCGGGAAAATGCCTGATCGGAGACCTGCCTGGCCCATGGATCGTCTCGCTGCGGCTCGGGGCGTGAAGGTTGCAGTCTGGCCGAACGCCGCAATGGCATCGGCATTTCATTCACAGCTTGCTTTTTTCTGCCGGAACCAGCATTGATGGTTGCGAATTAGGTGAGTTGACCAGTGCCTAAAACGATTCAGAGGAGCATCGCAATGACCCAGGTTGCACCGCAGACCAAAAGCTGGACCAAGCCGGAATTCAAGCGTCTCGGTCAAATCAACGATGTGGCAGCCAACGCGAGTACGATCCACGTTCAGAACAGTACCAAGTCGTAAGTCGATGCACGCTCACATGGATTGCGTTCGGCTGCACTGAATCGTGTGCATCTTGGTGATCGCTTGTACGAACCCATAATTCGCAGTGCTCGCATTTGCATGGACCTGGGATGATAGCTCAAGCAAGCCGACAGGAAGCTTGTCGGCGCGTCTAGCGGCATCGCTGTGCTCAGGCATCGGCGATTCAGCGGCCTCTGCCGAGTTCGACGGCCTGCATTTCGCCTATCGCCCGCTGCGACCAAACCCGGGACTGACGCGAAGCTGGCGGCCGGCGCTGCTGCCCGGCGACCGCGTTGCCGCGTTTCACGGCTATTTCGACAATGCGCGCGAAATTGCAGCGCAACTGGACGCAGACGCCACCGATTTGGCGCGGTTATACGGAATGGCAGTGCTCCAGTGGGGCGACGATGCCGATCAACGAATTCTGGGCGAATATTGCGCGATCATCGTTGAGCCAAATTCTCGCACACTGCGGCTGTCGCGCAGTCCGTTCCGCGCTCCCCCCTTGCATTATTATCACGATGCGCATCTGGCGGCAGCCTCCTCGGTTCCCCGTGCCTTGTTCACTGCAGGGGTTGTGCAGCGACTGAACGAGGTCAGGGTGGCCGACAGTGCGCTGATCAATTTTTCCGATGCCGAATCAACCTGGTTCGAAGGCATCAACCGGGTTCCCGTTGGTTCTGTAGTCGAACTGCAGCGGGGTCTCCCGCGCAAAATGCGTGTTTACTACGATCTCAACGCATTGCCCGACGTCCGCATGGATAGCGATGCGGATTATATTGCTCGCGCCAATGAACTTCTCGACGAAGGCGTACGAGCCTGCCAGGCGGGCTTCAAGACTCCGGGTGTGGCCCTTTCGGGCGGCCTCGATTCGCCGCAAGTCGCGGTTCGCACGCTTAACGCACTTCCGGACGGGCAGCGTCTGCCGACGTTCACCTTCCATCCTGAAAAGGGCTATGACGGTCGGGTCGATCGGGGCATGAGCGGGGACGAACGCGCGTTCGTCGAAGCCTTCACCATGATGCATCCCAGGCTGGAGCCGCATTTTACGGCCAACGAAGGCTATGGACACGACCATCGCTGGAACGAGTTCTTCCATCTGATGGGCGGCGCGCCCTCGCATTTGTGCAACATGTATGTGTACCACGGCCTGTTCGCTGCCGCGCGGGATCGCGGCTGCGACCTCCTCCTGCTGGCGGAATGGGGAAATTGCACCTTCAGCGACAAGGGCGACTGGGGCTTCGTCGAATATTTCCTGAAGGGCCGCTGGCGACAGCTTTGGCTGGCGCTGTCGCGCCACCCCCACGACGATCGGTCGATACTGAGGCGGTTTGTTGCCAAAAGCCTTGTGCCGCTGCTGCCGAATTCCCTGTGGAAGCCGTTGATGCGCCTTTGGCATCCAAAGGAAAGACTGCTTATCGACATGGCGTCCCCACTGAGCCGCCAATACCGGGCCGCATCGGGGACGGATCGACGCATGAAAAAAGCCGGTCTCGTGCTTGAAAGATACCAGCCCCGGGATCGGCGACACGCGCAGAGGCTGTATTTTCAGAACTGCGAATCCGAAACTGCAGAAGTGTACCAGGCGTTCGAACAGATGTACGGCGTGCCGCAGCGCGATCCCATGGCCTACCGGCCCTTCGTCGAATTCTGCTATGGGCTGCCGGTGGAACTGTTCATGCGGGATGGGACAATGCGGTGGCTGGCCAAGGAAATGGCCCGTGGCCTCATGCCTGAGGAGCAGCGGATCAACTGGCTGAACGGCCGCTGGGATTCGGACTGGCATCTGCGCATCGGGCGCCGCCGTACCGAATACCTCGACGAACTTGACCGGATCGCAAAGGATGAACGGCTTGCCGCGATGCTCGATATTCCGCGCCTCCGCGCTGCGCTGGAAAATTTTCCGGCCCAGACCGAACTCGACAAGCAGAAGTACTTCGACGTCGAACTTGCGGTGCCGCGCGGTTTGCTAACCGCGCGTTTCATCAATTATGTCGAAGGATCCAATCAGGTCTGAACAACCTGCGTGGCTGCTTGCCAAAAGCGCGGTCAGCCGCGAAACCGCTCGCCTATGACCGGTGTCCCCCTCACCCTGCTCGAACCGCGCCGCCACGGCTGGCCGGCGGCGAGGCTTGGCCTCGCCATGCTTGCAGCGGCGGCGACCGAGGGGGCCGGTCTGGTGCTGCTGGTGCCGATGCTGGCGGCGCTCGGCGGCGGCGGCGGGGCGGCAGAAGGGCTGGCGGCGCGGCTTGCCGCGATCGGCGTGCCGGTAGACCCGGCGGCGCTGCTGGCGCTGTTCGTCGCGCTGGTGCTGCTGCGCGCGCTGATCATATACGCCCGCGCGATGGCGGGGCAGAGTTTCGAGGCGGCGCTGGTCGATGGCCTGCGCAGCCGGGCTTGGTCCGCATTGCTGCATTGCGAGTGGCGAACGCTGGCCGGGATGCGGCAATCGCACAATGCCAGCCTGCTGATCAGCGACATCGACCGCATCGGCTACGGTGTCAACCAGGCGGTCGCAGCGCTGGCAGCGGCGGTCACGCTCGCTGGACTGGGCCTGGCCGGGCTGGCGATCTCGGCACGCTTCGCCCTTGCCGTGGCGCTTGGCACCATACTCGTACTGCTCGCCTATCGCCGCCTGCGCCGCAAGGCAGCGGCGCTCGGCGAGCGGCTAAGCGAGGCCTATCAAGGCATCCACGCGCGCATCACCGAGGGTCTCGGCGCGCTGCGGGTGATCAAGAGCTTCGGCCAGGAACACCGCACCGCGGCGGAACTCGCGGCAGGCTTCGCCGATTTGCGAGCCGCCCAACGCGCTTTCCTGCGCGACGCGGGGCTGGGACAGGTCGCGCTGCAAGGTGGCGGCGCGCTGCTGCTGGCGCTGGTTGTGTGGCTGGCGATCGACAATTGGGGCGCGGGTCCGGCGACGATCCTGCCGCTGGTCGCGCTGTTCGTGCGCGCCCTGCCCCTGCTTGGGGCGCTGCAGCAGGGCTGGCAAAACTGGGAGCACGCCCGCCCGGCCCTGTCCGCAACCCTGACGCTGATCGCCGAAGCCGAAGCGGCGCGCGAGCCTGCGGCTGGCAACGTGCCGGCACCCCGCCTTACCGAGGCGCTCACGCTGCGCGGCGTGACGGTGCGCTTTACCGCGCGCGTGCGGCCGGCGCTGGCGCAAATAGATATCACTATCCCGGCGCGCCGGATCACCGCACTGGTCGGGCCATCAGGAGCGGGCAAGAGCACTCTTGCCGATCTAGCGGGCGGATTGCTGGCGCCCGATGCAGGCGAGGTGCTGATCGACGGCGTATCGCTGGACGGCGCGCTGCGACGCGCATGGCGGACCCAAGTCGCTTATGTCCAGCAGGAGCCGGTGCTGTTTACCGGCACCATCCGCGACAACCTCGCATGGGCCGACCCCGCGATTGGCGATGCCGCGATCCGTCAGGCGCTGGCCGATGCCTCGGCCCAGTTCGTCGATGCATTGCCCGAGGGTATCGGCACATCGGTAGGCGAGGGGGGGCGCCAGCTGTCGGGCGGAGAGCGCCAGCGGATCGTCCTGGCCCGGGCTTTGCTGCGCGGGCCCGAACTGCTGATCCTCGACGAAGCGACCAGCGCACTGGACGCCGAAAACGAACGCGCCATCGCCGAGGCCGTCCTGAGGCTGCGCGGGCGCACGACCATCCTCATTATTGGCCACCGGGGAACGCTGTCGGCCCTGGCGGATCTGATAGTCACGCTGGAGGATGGAAATCTGATCTGCTGTACGCCGAAAGTCGAAAATCCGCCCCGGGAATGGTTGTGACGCAATTCTGCCTAATTCACGATTTATTCACGCCCCGAATCAGATAGATCGCGCCTGGTCGATGGGTTCCAGACCTGCTCGCTTGCATTCAACCACCGAAGTTCCCACGTCGTACGTTCGTTAACCATCAGGATTAAATCGACGATGCCCATGCCGAGACGTTTCCACGCTGCGATCATTGCGCTTGGTGTTGCGGTAAGTACCGCAACCTCAGCGGCAGCCGAAGCTGCGGCCCCTACCCCGCCTCCGGGCTGCACTGGCCCGGCAAGCGCTCATTGGCTCAATGTTGTGGCCGAGGGCGTGCGCAGCGGCCACGGTCTGCTCGCGGTCACGCTATACGAGGACGCGTCCCGCAAGTTTCTCATAAAGAACGGCTCGCTCTATGTCGGCCGCGTCCAGGCTGTCCCGGGGACGACCCGCGCCTGTATTTTCGTGCCGAAGCCGGGAGTATATGCGCTGGCGCTGTATCATGATGAAAACGCGAACCAGAAATTCGACCGGACAGGGATCGGCTTTCCGGCGGAAGGTTTCGGCTTTTCCAACAATCCGGCAACATTTGCCGGCTTGCCGTCGTTCCGTTCGGTAAGGCTCAGTGTACCCCGCGCCAGTTTGACCAGCCGGGTCCAGATGAAATACCCCTGACCGGGCGGGTACCTGCCGTTATAACAGGTCCACTAGCCCTGACACATTACGCCCCTCCCCGGCGGGGAGCGGTCTCATGGATTCCGACCATTAAGACTTGGTATTATCGATATATTTCGGGCAGCCGCGCCGGCGCTTCCGCTTCCGCCAGAGCATGGGCGCGGGCATCATCGACATCGAGCCACCAGGCCTCGCCAATATCCATGGTCGCCGCTCGCCCTGCGTCGGCAAGGCGCTGCATGCCCTCGGACAGGCTGCCGCTCTTGCCCTCGGAGATGGCGGCCTGGATAGCCCGCGCAAGTTCGGGTGTCGCCAGGAAGGCACCGCAATCGACCGCGTCATAATGGGGGATTGTCTTGCCGATGGCCTCGATCCGCCCATCGGAATCGGTCTTGACCCAGGTGGCGTCGTCGGGATCGACGAGAGGATTATCCGTGCGCCGGTCTATTGCGAGCGTCACCCCACGGCTCTTCGTGCCCTCGCGCGCCAGCCGCTGGAGGATCGACGCCTCAAAGATGTGGTCAGCCATCATCAGGAGGTAATCCCCCTCTATCCGCGCCGCGCCGACCATCACCGAATGGCCGTTCGGGGTTGACCAGTGCTGCAACCTTTCGGAAACCACGGGGATGCCAGCGCGGGCGGAAAGGGATGGCAGGAATTTTTCGATTTCGACCGCGTGGTGTCCGGTGACCACGACAACGCGCTCGACACCGGCCGCACGCGCCTGCCGCACGCCGAGTTCCAGCAGCGGCACTCCGGCAATCGTCGCCAGCGGTTTCGAATCTGCAACTTCGCGCAGCCGGCTGCCATAGCCAGCAGCAATAATCAGGGCATCCATCATGGTTTTCCGTCAGGCGTTGGCCGGCGTTATTCTGCCGCCAAGGCCGCTTCTGCGATATATTCCTCGACCATCTGACCCGCGGTATCGTCGTTGAACTGAAGCGGTGGATGCTTGCAATAATAGGCTGACGGACCGATCAGCGCCCCGCCTTCACCGCGCTCGAGCGCGATCTTGCAGCAGCGAATAGCATCAAGCACGCAGGCGGCGGAATTGGGACTGTCTTCCACCGACAGCCGCAGTTCGAGATTCATCGGGACATTGCCCCACTGATTGCCTTCGAGCCGCAGGAAGCAGAGCTTGTTGTCCTTCTGCCAGGGAACATAATCCGACGGGCCGACATGGATGTTCTCATCCGCGAGCCGCTGAGCGAGCATGGCCTGGACCGCTTCGGTCTTCGATACCTTCTTGCTGCCGAGCCGCTGACGATCCAGCATGTTCATGAAATCGGTATTGCCGCCGGTGTTGAGCTGATAAGTCCGCTCGACGTTGACGCCGCGCGCGCCGAACAGGCTGGACAGCACGCGGTGGACGATCGTTGCGCCGATCTGCGCCTTGATATCGTCGCCAACGATCGGGATGCGCTTCTCGGCGAAGCGGCGTTCCCATTCCGGCCGGCTGGCGATGAACACCGGCATGCAGTTGACCACCGCAACGCCGGCTTCAAGCGCGCATTCCATATAGAATTCTGTCGCCGTGTCCGAGCCGACCGGGAGGAAGTTCAGCATGACTTCGGCGCCGGTCGCCTTTAGCGCGGCGACAATCGAGGCCTTGGTCGCTTCGGGCGCATCGTCCAGCATGAAGCCGCGCTCGCCCATGCCGGTCATATGTTCGGCGACGCCATCGAGAATCCGGCCCATCATCACCTTGGCCCCGGTGACAGGCACGTTTTCGTGGAAAACCGCCGTGCAGTTCGGGGCGGAGAAGATCGCCTCGGAAATGTCCTTGCCAACTTTGCGGCTATCGACATCGACGCCCATGACGAATGAGACATCGCCCGCGCCATAGCCGCCGATTCGATCATGAATCAGACCTTGTGACGAATTATTCGAACGGTAATAGGCCACCCCCTGTACCAGCGAGCTGGCGCAGTTGCCCACGCCGATCACGGCAACCTTGATTGGCTTCATCAATTTGATCCCTTCAGACGGACACTCTCGATCCGGGTGGATTTGCGCCCTCATTGTGAAATCGCGCGCCAAAAGCAAGTGGTTTGCATTGCTCATGCTCTCCTGCGTATTAACACAGCCAACACCACGACCAACCAGCCAGTAGCAATAACACCGAAAGCGACCAAGCCTTCAGCAGCGAATCCAGTGACCACGAACAGCACTGCCGCCAGAGCATAAAAATCGCGCATTGTCAGCCATATAAGCCATTGCATCGGTCGCGATTGGGGCCCGCGAAAGTGATCTTTGACAGCATTAAACGTAAATTTCCGGGTGCCGGAACGGGCCCTTCGGCCTATCAGAAACAGGCCGATTGCCATCATTGCGAGCCCCGCCGCGCCCGTCATCGCTACAAAGGTGTTGCCTTGAATCCACAGGTTAACGACGACGCCGCCGATGAATCCGATGTTTGTCGCCGCATCGACCAGACTGTCGGCCATGGCGCCCCAGCGCGAGGTGCGGAATGTGGCGCGCGCAATCTCGCCATCGACGCCGTCGAATATCGATGCTGCCTGGAAGAGCATGGCGCCGGCGATCAGCCCGGCATCCCCCCCGGCCAACAGGCTCAGAACCATTGCGACCGCCAGGAATGTTGTAACTGCGGTAGCGTGAATTGGGCGGATTCCCGGCCATTTCAGCAACCGGCGCGAGATCGCCTGCGAGATCGGCCGATTCAACTTACGCGAAACGATGCCATCGCTCGGCTTGGTGGTGGACGCGACAATCCGCAGTTCAGCATCATCAAGCTCGCCAGCAGCCCGCGCTGCGGCGATGCGTTCGAATATCTGGTGGCCACCGGCAGCAGCAGCAAACTCGAGACCGATCGGGAGCACCCAATTGTCCGCCAGCGCATCATGCATGTTTCCCGCCGCGACCAGGCTTTCGCCGGCCACCAGCAATATGCCTTCATCGGAAAAAATTGCGGATAACTCTTCGGCCGGCAGCCAAGAGACGATCGTGGCGCCGGCGAGCCTCTCCACTTCCCCGCGAATCAATTTGTTCGGCTGCCAGACCGCCCCGGCCACAATCCAGCATTCCCCGATTCCGGCCTTGGCCACCTCTCGCACCGCACGGGCAGCGGCCGGCACCCCGGCGACATTCCGGGACGCATTAGTAACGCCGGCGAAGACCAAAACCGCTCGCCGGGGAACCAAGTCCTTCTGCTCGATGCCTAATTCAGTTGCGCGAAAGCCTCGGATGCTCTGTTCGGTCAAGACAAACCCTCTATAGGATCAAAATGGAGAAGCAGCTTCTCACCAGGATTTATGTTCAACTATTGGTTCGCGAAATTGTTTCAGCCGGGGAAAACGGGTTGGCGAGACGAGATTTCAGGCAGGAGGGTCGGTTGGCCGAAGCAGTGACGCCGGAAAGCATTTTCAGTCAGCCCGACGGCAGCGCGCCGACCGCATCGGCCCGGCCGCTGCGACCGCGCGAGTTGCAGGATCCGCTGAACTATTACCTCTATCATCCGCTCGCCTGGCGGCTGGCGCTGCAGCTGGCGAAAACTCCGCTGACGCCCAACATGGTTTCGGTGTGCGGCGGCCTGCTGGTCGTCGCCGCAGCCTTCGTCTACGCCATGCCGGGCTGGCCGCTGACGGCCCTGTTCGGCCTTGCACTGCATATGGGCTGGCACGTGGTCGACGGCGCCGACGGCGATCTGGCCCGCATTACCGGCAAAGCCAGTCCGATGGGCGAGTTGATCGACGGCATCTGCGATTATTCCAGCCACATCGTGCTCTATTTCGTCATGCTGTGGGTGCTGTTGCCGCAACTTGGCTGGATCGCCTGGCCGATCATGCTGGCGGCCGGCATCAGCCACATCGTCCAGTCCAACCATGTCGAAGTGCAGCGGCGCCAGTATCAGTGGTGGGTTTATGGCACGCCGTGGCTGCGCAACACCCACCAGGCCGGTGGCGACGTCGGCAAGACAGGATTTGCCGGCATCGTCGCCGGCTATCTCCGGCTGGCCAGCGGCATGACCCCTCACGCCTTGCGGATCGATTCCGCACTCGACGCCGCCGATCCCGCCGCGCTCGAGCGCTTGCGCGCCGAGGTGCGGGCGGAAGCGCCGCCGCTGTTGCTGATGCTAAAATTCCTCGGCCCCAATCCGCGCGCGCTGGTGCTCGGCGGCTCGATGCTTGCCGGCAGTCCGCTCTATTTCTTCATCTACCAGGCGGTGGTGCTCAACCTGCTGCTGGTCGGTTCGGTGATGATGCACAATGCGGCGGCGAAGCGGATCGTCGCCCGGCTGTAATTCGCCGAACGATTCCCGCACGCCGCTCGACAGGCGACTGACCGGCGTTATGATCTCCGCCGCTACCGCAAAGGAGAATCGCTGATGACGCAAACGCTCATCGCCGAAGCTGGTGCCATCGCCGAGCGCATCACAGCCCTGCGCCGCGCGATTCATGCCGAGCCGGAACTTGGCCTGCACACGCCGAAGACGCGCGACAAGGTCCGCGCCGCGCTGGCTCATCTCCCGCTGGAGTGGCGCGAAGGCCCCTCGACCACCGGGCTGGTGGCAACCTTGCGCGGCGGCGGCGGTTCCGGCCGCTCGGTGCTGCTGCGCGGCGACATGGACGCGCTGCCGATGCCTGAAGAAACCGGCCTGCCGTTCGCCTCGACCGTCGCCAATGCGATGCACGCCTGCGGCCATGATGCGCATACCGCGATGCTCGCCGGTGCCGCGGAATTGCTCTGCGCCCGCGCTGCATCCATCAAAGGTGAAGTGCGCTTCATGTTCCAACCTGGCGAAGAAGGCTTTCACGGCGCGCGCTTCATGCTGGACGACGGCCTGCTGGATCCGCTGCCCGAAGCCGCCTTCGCCCTCCACGTTATGCCCAATGCCCCGCATCGGCTGATCGCCGGGCGCGCCGGGCCGCTGCTCGCTGCCGCCGACATGCTCGAAGTGACCGTTGGCGGCGCGGGTGGTCACGCCTCGATGCCGCACCAGACGCGCGACCCGGTGCCCGTCGCCTGCGAGATCGTCACCGCGCTACAGACCATGGTGACCCGCCAGTTCGATACCCACGATCCCGTCGTGGTGACAATCGCCAGCATCCACGCGGGCAGCACGCATAATGTAATTCCCGACCGCGCGGTACTGCGCGGGACGATGCGCTCGCTCTCGCGCGAGCACCGTAGTCGGCTCGCCGATTCGGTGCGCCTCCTCGCCGCCGGCATCGCCGGGGCGCATGGGCTGACCGCCGAGGTGACGGTCGAGGAAGGTTTCCCGGTCACCATCTGCGATCCGCGCGCGGTCGACTTCGGCGAGCAAACCGCTCGCGCGCTCTTCGGGGAAGCGGCGTTTCACCGGCTCGGCGACCCGATCATGGGGGCGGAAGACTTCGCCTATGTGCTGGACAAGGTGCCGGGCGCGATGTTCTTCCTCGGCGTGGCGCAGGCGGGTGAAGACTGGGCCAGCTGCTGCGGCATCCATTCGACCCGGATGATGGTCGATGAGAGCGTCATGCCGCAAGGCGCAGCGTTCCTGGCCGGGCTGGCGGAGCGCTTTCTGAAAAGCGGGTTCGCACCTGCCGTTCCATAAAGTGGCCCAAATTTCCTGTGTCAAATACCTGCGGAATTCGCCGTCAGAACCAAGTTCTGATGCCCAATACGAAACTGGTCGCTTGCACCTTCTCTCCAGCGGCGCAGGCGAATTTGGCGCTGTCACCAACTTTTCGTTCCCATGAAACGCCAATGTAGGGGGCAAACTCCCGCTTGATCTCATAGCGCAGGCGAAGGCCAAGTTCTGCGTCGCCAAGCCCCGATCCAATCCTTTTGACCGGAACGTCCTGAGCGGCAAAATTGAGTTCTACGCGCGGCTGCAGGATCAAATTCTGAGTGATCCGTAGATCGTAATAGCCTTCCAGTCGCCCAAGCAAGTCGCCCTTGTTCGAAAGGAAGAGCGCGCCCTCGACCTCGAACCAATAGGGCGCGATCCCTTCAAAGCCGATGGTGGCATAGGTGCGCGCTGGCCCCGGCTTGAAGTCATGGCGGACACCGGCTTGCAGATTGAACCACGGGCCGATCGCGCGCGAATAGAGCGCCTGCACCTCGCCGCTTTCCACGCCTCCGCCAACCGCCCCTTCGCCTTCGGTCTTGACGACAAAGCGGTCGATGTCGCCGCCGAACCAGCCTTCACCGTCCCACCGGTAGGCATCCCTGCCCTTTTGCACGCGATATTCTGCA
>JANMCD010000311.1:0-5201 GCA_031360905.1 Novosphingobium sp. | reverse complement strand
ACGTCGCCGATCGGCAAGCAGCGCAAGCCGCGTATTCTGGCTGCTGTCGATAATCCGCTTTCGGGGAATGCCGCGGCAGGCAAGGCCCTGCGGGCCGGTCATTTTCTGGTCCACGGCGTCAAGCTGCCGATCGCGCAGGTCGATTTTGCCGGGGTCGCGCGGCTGACGCCGCCGTTCGAGCGCTTGGTGCACAGCTTTGGCTGGCTCGGCGACCTCGATGCCTGCGCGGCGCGTGAGCAGGTTTTGCCGGTGGCGGCGCGGATCCTGTCTGCCTGGCTCGATGCCAATCCGGCATCCCCTTCGCGCCCTGGCAAGCGCCCGGCCTGGCGTGTCGGCAACGCTGGAACGCGGGTGCTGAACTGGCTGGTGCATGCGCCGCTCCTCCTGGCGGGCGACAAGCATATGCGCAAACGCGTCCTTGCCGCGCTGGCGGAAACCGCGCGCTGGTTGGACCGCAATGTCGGCCGCGCCGAAGACCGCCTGGGCGAAGTCGCCGGCTGGTGCGGCATAGTCGCTGCGGGTCTGCTGCTGGCCGATGGCAAGCCGCGGCGGCTGTATGGCGAGGCGGGGCTGATCGCCGCGCTTGGCGAGTTGGTGGGCGACGACGGCGGCGTGTTGTCGCGCAGCCCCCTCGGCCAAATGGAAGCGGTCGCCCTGCTCATCAAGCTGCGCGCCTGCTATGCCGCGACGCGCCGCCAACCGCCGCAGGTGCTCGACGCCATGCTGGAGCTGTTGGTTCCGCCGCTTCTCGCGCTGACCCACGGCGACGGTTCGCTGGGTAGCTGGCAGGGTGCATGGGCGATCGAAGCCGAGGTGATTGCCGAGCTGATCGCCGCGAGCCGGGTACGGACGCGGCCGCTGCGCGATGTCCGCCAATGGGGCTATCAGCGGGTGGCGGCGCAAAAGTCCATCCTCCAGTTCGACGCGGCGCCGCCGCCGCTTGCCCGCCATGCCCGCAGCGGCTGCGCCTCGACGCTGGCATTCGAATTCTCGCATGCCGGACAGCGGATCGTGGTCAATTGCGGCGGATCGGCTTGCGCCGGCGGCCTGGTGCCAGTGCGGCTCGAGCAAGCCCTGCGCGCGACCGCCGCCCATTCGACGCTGGTGCTCGACAATGCCAATTCCACCGCGGTGCTGATCAACGGACGGATCGGCTCCGGCGTTGGCGAGGTGGAGATCGACCGGCGCACGCTGGAAGGGGAGGCGGCCAATCGCGCCAGCGGCGGGGCGACCCGGCTGGAGGGCAGCCACGACGGGTATTCCGCGCGCTATGGTTTAATTCATCGCCGCATCCTGATCCTGCGCGACAATGGCAGCGAACTGCGCGGGGAGGACCTGCTGGTGCCGACAACGCGCAAGGGCAAGCGCGGCAAAGTCGGATTCGCCATCCGTTTCCACCTCGGCCCCAGCATCGATGCGGGTCTGTCGGAAGACGGCCAGGGTGTCGGCTTGGCGCTTGCCGATGGTAGCTACTGGCAGTTCCGCGCGGGTGAGGGTGCCGCGGTGACGGTCGAGGAGAGCCTGTGGGTCGACGGGCAGGCGCGGCTGGTGCCGGTGCAGCAGCTGGTCATCCAGGGGCTGGTCTCGCGCGGCGGGGGCAGTTTCGCCTGGCTTCTGAAGAAAATGGGATGACATTCGCGTGAGTGACGTGACGATCCGCCGGGCGCTGCTGTCGGTGTCGGACAAGTCCGGGCTGGCCGATCTCGGCAAGGCGCTGGCGGCACGGGGTGTAGAACTGGTATCGACCGGCGGCACCGCCAGGGCGCTGCGCGATGCCGGGCTGGCGGTGCGCGACGTCTCCGAACTCACCGGTTTTCCCGAAATGATGGACGGGCGGGTCAAGACGCTCCACCCGAAGGTGCACGGCGGGCTGCTTGGCGTGCGCGACAATCCCGAACACGCCGCCGCCATGGCCGAGCATGACATCGGCGCGATTGATCTGGTAGTGGTTAATCTCTACCCGTTTGAGGCCACGATCGCCAAGGGCGCGACCCGCGACGAGGTGATCGAAACCATCGACATCGGCGGACCGTCGATGGTGCGGTCGGCGGCGAAGAACCACGCCTTTGTGGCGATCGTCACCGATCCGGTCGATTATCCCGGTCTGCTCGCCGAGCTGGAGGAAACCGGCGGCGCCACGCGCCTGCCGTTCCGCAAGCGACAAGCTGCGCGCGCCTTCGCCGCCACCGCCGCCTACGATTCCATAATCAGCCAGTGGTTCGCCTTTGCCGACCGGCAGCAGGCCCTGCCCGAAATGCTGTCCGTCACCGGCCGGCGCGCCGCCGAGCTGCGCTACGGCGAGAACCCTCACCAGTCGGCCGCGCTCTACACGCCGGTCGGCCCGCATATCCGCGGCATCGCCCAGGCCGAGCAACTGCAGGGCAAGGCGCTGTCCTACAACAATTTGAGCGACGCTGACGCCGCGCTGGAACTCGCCGCCGAATTCCGGGGCGGGGCGCCAGCGGTCGTGATCGTCAAGCACGCCAACCCCTGCGGTGTCGCCCAGGCGGACACGCTGCTGGCGGCATGGGAAGGCGCGCTGGCCTGCGACGACGTCTCGGCGTTCGGCGGCATCGTCGCGGTCAACACCCGGCTGGACGGCGCCACGGCAGAGGCGATCTGCAGGATCTTCACCGAAGTGGTGGTCGCCCCCGCTGCCGACGACGCGGCCCGCGCGATCTTCGCCAAAAAGAAGAACCTGCGCCTGCTGATCACTGGCGATCTGCCTGATCCGCGCCGCAGCGGACTGTCGGTCAAGCCGATCACCGGCGGGCTGCTGGTCCAGACCCGCGATAACGGTGCGATCACCGCCGCCGACCTTAAGGTGGTGACCAGACGTGCGCCTAGCGAACAGGAACTCAAGGACTGCCTGTTCGCCTGGACAGTCGCCCGCCACGTCAAATCGAACGCCATCGTCTATGCCAAAGACGGCATCACCGCCGGTATCGGCGCCGGGCAGATGAACCGGCGCGACAGCTCGCGCATTGCGGCGATGAAGGCGGCTGAGGCGGCGGAGAAATTCGGCTGGGCGATGCCGCGCACCCGAGGCAGCGCGGTCGCCTCCGACGCTTTCTTTCCCTTCGCCGACGGGCTGCTTGCCGCAGCCGAAGCTGGCGCCACAGCGGTGATCCAGCCGGGCGGTTCGATTCGCGATGATGAGGTGATCGCAGCGGCGGATGACAACGGCCTTGCCATGGTTTTCACTGCCATGCGCCACTTCCGGCACTGATGCACAACTCGCTTGGCCGCGTGAACCACTCATCTCACCGCTAGTTGACTGCCTTGTTGGCTGCGGTTCACTGGACGGTAAGGCCAGTCCGGCGAACTAGCGAACCAGCGGCATCGCATCAACCATATCCGCTTACCGAGTGACCATTTCATGGGACTGTTCAAGCCCGATCTCTACCGCTCGCTGGCATTGGGGTTCGCCGTGGGCGCAGCAATCGTCTTTGCGACGATCGGAATTGATGCGGGCAGCAACCTCGCCAATGGGGTGGCCCCTCCGGTGGAGGCTGCCACCACACAGTGAAACCGGCGCCAATGATTCGCACTTCATTACTTTCGTCCCTGCTCCTAGTTTTCGCCGGCTGTTCCCAAGCTGCTGTCGCCGAGACCGCCGTGCTCGCGCCGGCAGCGATCCGCGAGGCGCGGGAGACGCCCGGGCTCAAGACGGCGGTGTTTGCCGGTGGCTGCTTCTGGGGAGTCGAAGGCGTGTTCAGCCATGTGCCGGGAGTCACCAGCGCCGTCTCGGGCTACCACGGCGGCTCGCGCGGCAATGCTTCCTACAATTTGGTCAATCGCGGCAACACCGGCCACGCAGAAGCGGTCCAGGTGACGTATGATCCCGACAAGGTGCGTTACGACCAGCTGCTCCGCATCTTCTTTTCGGTCATCGCCAATCCGACCGAGCTCAACCGCCAGGGCCCCGATTCCGGCACGCAATACCGCTCGGCGCTGGTGCCGGCGAGCGCGGAGCAGCGGCAGGTCGGCGCCGCCTATCTCGCCCAGCTCGGCGCGGCGCGATTGTGGCGCGGGCCAATCGTGACGAAAATCGAGCCGCAGCTGCGGTTCTATTCTGCCGAGCCGAACCACCAGGATTTCATGGCGAAAAATCCGCGCCACCCCTATATCCTCGCCTGGGACGTGGCCAAGGTGGCGGCGCTGAGACGCTTGCTTCCCGCGCATTACAAGCCCGGCCTCTCCCGCTGATTGCCGCAGCGCGCCCCCGGCCTTATAGCAGGGCGATGAGTGGCCACGACCATAGCGAGTATTCGGGTGAAGGCCTGGTCGCCGCCGCGCGAAATGCGCTTACCCAGGCGGGCGAGCAATGGACCGGCATGCGCGCCGATGTGTTTGCCGCATTGGCCGCGCTGGAGCGGCCAACCTCGGCCTATGATATCGCCGAAAGCGTCTCGGCCCTGCGGGCCAAGCGGGTTGCGGCGAACAGCGTCTACCGCATCCTCGATCTGTTCGTGCGCACCAACCTTGCCCGCCGGGTGGAAAGCGCCAACGCCTATATCGCCAACAGCCACCCGGGCTGCCGGCACGATTGCATCTTCCTGATCTGCGACAGCTGCGGACAGGCGGTCCATCTCGACGACGACCGCCTCACCGGAGCGCTGGTTTTGGCGGCGAAGGATGCCGGCTTCGCCGATGTGCGCCCGGTCGTGGAACTGCGCGGCCATTGCGGGGCGTGTAGTTGACTTTCGTCTGTATTTTCTCGGTTGCGGGAGCGGCCAGGCCCAGATGGTGCGGATGCGACGGGCGCATTCGACACCGGACGGCTAGATGTGTAATGCCGCTATGATGAATTCAGTCCCTGCCACTCCGCTGCTCGACAGCGTTGTAACTCCTGACGATTTGCGCAAATTGCCGAAATCGAGCCTGCGCCAGTTGGCCGACGAGTTGCGCGCTGAAATGATCTCGGCCGTCGGCCAGACCGGCGGGCATCTCGGCTCCGGTCTCGGCGTGGTCGAGCTGACGGTGGCGGTCCACTATGTGTTCGATACGCCGGCGGACCGGCTGATCTGGGATGTCGGGCATCAGGCCTATCCGCACAAGATCATCACCGGGCGGCGCGGGCGCATCCGCACCCTGCGCCAGGGCGGCGGGCTTTCGGGCTTCACCAGGCGCAGTGAGAGCGTATACGATCCGTTCGGCGCGGCCCATTCCTCCACTTCGATTTCGGCGGCGCTGGGCTT
>JANMCD010000275.1:0-2114 GCA_031360905.1 Novosphingobium sp. | reverse complement strand
CCCGCGCCGCCCCCTCCCGGCGCGGGCGCTCTTTTCCTGACCTCAGAACTCCTAACCCCAGAACTCCTAACCCTTGAACAGAACGGAGACCGCCATGAAGCGGGCAATCGTCACCCCGGCCGTGCTGTCACCGGCGGCGCTGACCGAGCTCAAGCAGTGGCTCGGCATTTCGACGGCGCAGGACGACGCGACGCTGACCGGCCTGCTGCGCGCCGGCATTGAGATGTGCGAGGCGTTTACCGGCAGCATGCCGATCGAGGCCGGCTGCGAGGAAGTGCTGGCCGTCTCCGGCGGCTGGCAAGCGCTATCGACCCGTCCGGTGCAGGCGATCACCGCGGTCCAGGTCATCGCCGCTGCGGGCACGCGGACCACGCTTGCCGCGAGTGCCTATGCCGCCGAACTCGACGCCGATGGCGGCGGGCGGGTGCAGGTTTTCCTGCCGGGCAGCGCGCAGCGGATGGCAGTGCGCTTTACCGCCGGCCTCGCGCCGGACTGGGCCAGCCTGCCCGAGGCGCTGCGCCACGGCATCCTGCGCCTCGCCGCCCATCAGCACCGCGAGCGTGAGAGCAGCGGCGCGGGGCCGGTCCCGCCGGCGGCCGTCGCGGCGCTGTGGCGGCCCTGGCGACGGATGCGCCTGACATGATCACCGCCGGTATCGCGGCATCGTTCGACACGCTCGCTCGGCGGCTTACCGCCAAGGCCGCCGTGCTTGCACGGACCCGCGCCGAACGCAGTGCGCTTGCCCGGCGAGGTGATCCCGCTCGCTGGCGCCGCCCCGGCCTGCTCTGGCCGCTGTTTACGAAAGGATAGACCTGCATGGAAGTGCCCTTGCGCGCCGCGCTGACCGCCTGGCTTGCCGCCGATCCGGCGCTTGCCCTGCAACTCAATTCGATCACGGAGGAAGTCCCCTCGCGCACCAGCTTGCCGTGGCTGGCGATTGCCGCCAGCGCCAGCGCGGACTGGAGCTGCAAGTCGAATCCCGGACGCGAAGTGCGGATCGCGCTGGAGCTGCATTGCCGCGGCGACCAGCCCGATACGGCAGCCGAACTGGTCGGCGCGATCGAAGCCAGGATCGAAGACCTGCCGCGCGGGCAAGACGGGTTTTCGGTCGTTAGCTACCAATTTCTGCGCGCCCGGGCCGAACAGCGCGGCGAAAGCACACGCGCGATCCTCATGGAATACCGCTTCCGCCTGATGGCGGAATAGCCGCCACCCACCAGCCCAAAGGAGCCACACCATGCCAGCCCAAAAAGGCGCCGCCTTCCTGCTTAAGATTTCCAATGGCGCGCCGACGCCGGTCTACCAGACCGTCGCCGGCCTGCGCACCACGCAGATGTCGATCACCGGCGACACCGTGGTGATCACCAGCAAGGACAGCGGCGGCTGGCGGGAACTGCTGTCGGGAGCGGGCGTGCGCACCGTCTCGGTCTCGGCCGCCGGGATTTTCCTCGGCAGCGCCGCCGAAACCCAGATCCGCACCAATGCCATGGCCGGTACACTCGACGATTATGAGCTGAGCTTTGAGGACGGCGCCAAGCTGCGCGGGCGCTTCCTGATCCAGAAGCTCGACTATGCCGGCGACTTCAACGGCGAGCGCAATTATGCGTTGCAGCTGGAAAGCTCCGGCGCGGTGGTGCCGGCATGAGCCAGGACGCCCGCGATATGCCCGCCAATCCCCACCGCGGCGAGGCCTCGCTGGCCGTCGCCGGAATGGATCGCAAATTGCGGCCGAGCTTCGCCGCGTTGGTCGCCGCTGAGGAAGAGCTGGGTCCGCTGTTCGCGCTGGTCGAGCGCGCGGGCAGCGGCCAGCTGCGCCTCGGCGAGATGGCAGCGCTGTTCTGGCACTGCCTGGCGGCGACCGAGGGCCTGACCCGCGAGCAGCTTGGCGAAGCAGTCGCCGAACTGGGCCTGGCCGCCTGCGCCAAGCCGCTGCGCGCGCTGCTCGGCCAGATCCTCCAGGGCAGCGGATGAGTGAAAGTTACGGGCTGGCGGCGCTCAGCCTCTGCGGACTTGCCGCCCGGCTGCTCGGCTGGCGGCCGCCGGAATTCTGGGCAGCCACCCCCGCCGAACTCGCCGCCGCGCTGTCTCCGCCGGGAACGCCCGCTAGCCTCGAC
>JANMCD010000228.1:0-3977 GCA_031360905.1 Novosphingobium sp. | reverse complement strand
TCGCTCTCCACCACGATCGAGACCCGCGAGCGGCGATTGTGGGGCTCCTGCGGATCGCAGTCGCCCCAGTCGTTGCCCAGCCGCGGCACGCCGGTCGATGTCCCGCAGCCCAGAATGGTGAGCTTCATGGCGATGCCTTGCAGAACAGCCGGTAGAAATTCCGGGTGGTCGTCTCGGCCAGCGCCTCGGCCTCAACGCCGCGCAGCTCTGCGACGAAGCGCGCTGTATCCGCGGTATAGGCGGGCTCGCATACCCTTCCGCGATGCGGTACCGGAGCGAGGAATGGCGCGTCGGTTTCTACCAGCAGGCGGTCTTCGGGCAATTGCGCCGCAATGGCCTGCAAGTCTCTGGCATTCTTGAAGGTGACGATGCCGGATAGCGATATCGTCAGCCCAAGGTCGAGCATTTGCCCGGCGAAATCCGCCGAGGCGGTGAAGCAGTGGATCAGCGCGGGGAAAGCCCCCTTGCCCATCTCGTCGGCCAGGATTGCGGCGGTGTCCTCCTCGGCATCGCGGGTGTGGACAATCAGCGGCAAGCCGGTCTCACGCGACACTGCGATATGGGTGCGGAACAGCGCCCGCTGCGTGGCGCGGTCGGAATGATCGTAGAAATAATCGAGCCCGGTCTCGCCAATGGCAACGACTTTCGGGTGCCCCGAAGCCTCGATCAGCGCCGCAGCGCCCAAATCGGCGTGCGCGTCAGCCTCGTGCGGATGAATGCCGACACTGGCCCACACGTCTGGTTCCCCCTCGGCTGTGGCGATCACCTGGTCCCATTCGCGCTGACGGGTGGAGATGTTGAGAAAACCAGTGATTCCCGCCGCTCTAGCGCGAGCGAGGACGGCCTGCTGAACCTCGACGAGACCTTTGTATTCGAGGTGGCAATGGGAATCGATCAGCATCAGCTGACGGCTTCCGCAGGCATTTCGAGACGGGGAAATATGCCGACGGGCTGGGTGACCACAAACCCAGTTTTCACGAGCCGCGCAAACCAGCTGGCGTCGGCCAGAGCGGCGAAGTCCCGGGCATCGGGCGCGATGCCCAGCTGATCGAGCAGCCGGTCGGCCGATTCCGGGACAATGCAACGCACCGCAATTGCCAGATCGCGCACGCAGCGGAACAGGGTCATCAGCACCTCGGCCATGCGCTCCGGATCGCTCTTACGCAGCGCCCATGGCGCCTGCTCATCGACATACTGGTTGCAGGCAAAGACGGCGAACATCCAGTTGTCGAGGCCATCGCTGAAATGCAGATGGCCGAAACTGGTCTCCATGCTTCCTATGTTGTTACGCACAGTCCCCTCGAGTTTTGTATCCGCCTCTGTGTAACCCAAATCGCTCAACCTCCCATCGAGATTTTTGAAAATCATCGATAAAGTGCGCTGCGCTAAATTCCCAAAACTGTTCGCCAGTTCGGCATTGCAGCGGGTGACAATCGCCTCTGCGCTATAGCTGCCGTCCTGGCCGAAGCTAACCTCGCGCAGCAGGAAATAGCGCAGCGCATCGACGCCGAAGCGGTCCGCCAATTCCAGCGGATCGACAACATTGCCAAGCGATTTCGACATCTTCTCGCCGCGCGCCAGCAGGAAGCCGTGGCCGAAGACCTGCTTCGGCAAGGGCAGGCCCGCCGACCACAGGAAGGCCGGCCAATAAACCGCGTGGAAGCGGACGATGTCCTTGCCGATCAGATGCAAATCGGCCGGCCAGAACCGCGCGAAGTCGCCAGAGGTATCAGGATACCCGATTCCGGTAAGATAGGTCGTCAAGGCATCGACCCAGACATACATGACATGTCCGGGCGAACCCGGGACTGGCACGCCCCAGTTGAAGCTGGTGCGCGAGACCGATAGGTCTTTCAGCCCGCCCTTGACGAACTGGATGACCTCATTGCGGCGGCTGTCGGGCTGGATGAATTCGGGATGCTCTTCATAGAGTTCGAGCAACTGCTTCTCGTATTTCGACAGGCGGAAAAACCAGCTCTCCTCCACCGTCCATTCGACCGGCGTGCCTTGCGGCGAGAGTTTTTCGGCCCCTTCGCCCGCAAACAGCTCCTTCTCGTCATAGAACGCCTCATCGCGGACCGAATACCAGCCTTCGTAGCGGTCGAGATAAAGGTCGCCAGACGCTTTCAACGCATTCCACAGCGCAATGCTCGCCTGTTTGTGGCGATCTTCGGTGGTGCGGCAAAAAGCATCATAGCTAATATTCAGTCGGTCGCACATCACCCGGAAATGGTTGGACATCTCGGTGGCGAACTCAAGCGTATCCCGCCCGGCCTCGCGGGCTGTCTGCGCCATCTTGAGGCCGTGTTCATCGGTGCCCGTAACCAGCCGCACATCCTTGCCCTGCATGCGGTGGAAACGCGCGATGGCGTCGGCGGCGATCGCCTCATAGGCGTGGCCGATATGGGGCTTGCCGTTTGGATAGGCGATTGCGAAGGTGATGTAGTAGGGATCGGCCATTGCGGGCGTGCGGGCTTTCTGAAAGGGCTCAAGCCGCTTCCTTAGGCATCCCCGCCGAGGCCAGCAACCCGCCAATTTCCATGATCAGCAGGCCGGCATCGAAGTTATACGTCGGCGCCTGGCCGCTCAGCCGGGCCAGAGCCGTGTGCGCAGCGACGATCCGGGCCTGCCGCCCGCGCCCCGCCCCGGCCGCTTCCGCTGCGAGGATCGCACGGGCAAGGTCGAGCGAGCCGAGCAACCGTTCGCGGTCCGGCCGGGCGCCAATCTCATCGGCGAGCGCGCCGCGCAAAGCAAAATCCTTGTCGCCCTCTTGCACCAGCCGCTGCATTAAGCCTTGCAGCTTGCCCAGCCCTTGTCCGACGAAATCCAACGCCGCTCCCGGCGAGCCACGCGCTGCCGCAATCGCCGCGCTGCGCTCGTCGGCATCGGCGCCGGGCGCCTCGAAGCGCAGGATGGTGTCGATCTCGCCGTCGCTGAGCGGCGCGAAATTCAGCGTCAGGCAGCGCGAGCGCACCGTAGCGAGCAACCGCCCCGGTCGGTGGGCGACGAGCAAGAAGAAAGTACCCGACGGCGGCTCCTCGAGGCTCTTGAGTAGCGCGTTCACCGCGCCCTTTTCCATATCGTCGGCGGGATCGATGATGATCGCGCGGCGCCGGCCGAGCGTCGGGCGGGTCGTCAGTCGTCGTTGCATGCGGCGGATCTGGTCGATGGTGATATTGCGCTTGAGCTGGAACGGCTTGCCGTCGGCGCGCTTCTTCTCCTCGTCGTCATTGGCCGGAAGGTGGCTTAGCACGATGATATCCGGATGATTATTACCTTCGGGCTGCAGCACACCGGCCTCCGCGACCAGTTCGCGCGCCGCCGCGCGGGCGAAGGCACCCTTCCCCCGCCCCTTGATCCCGGCCAGAATCCAGCCGTGATGCATCCGCGCCGAACCCAGGGCCGCGCGCCACTCCCGCCATGCCGCATCATGGCCCGAAAGCGTCATGGGGCTACTTCGATGAAGGGAAGCACGGCTGCGAGGATCAGCGCCTGCGTTGCCTCTAATGCGCCACTGCCGTCGATCCGAATGAAGCGCTGCGGTTCGGCTTCGGCAAGGCGGGCGAAGCACTGGCCGACCTTGTCGTGGTAGGCTGCGGAGCGCCCCCCGATCCGGTCGGCTTGCCCGGCATCGCGGCGGGCAAGGCGTGCGGCGGCCTCGTCGGGCGGTACTTCGATCAGCACCACTTTATCGGGCAGCAGGCCGCCGCTGCCAATCCGGTGCAGCGCCATGATCTCTTCGTCGGAGAGACCGTTACCGCCCCCCTGATAGGCCAGGCTCGAATCGACAAAGCGGTCGCAGATTACCCATTTGCCGGCGTCCAGCGCCGGCCGGATCAACCGTTCGACATGATCCGATCTTGCTGCGGCGAACAACATCGCCTCGGCCCGCGGATTCCAGCCCTCGCCCCCCACGCGCAGCAGCAATGCGCGGATCGCTTCAGCGCCGGCGGTTCCGCGTCGATGACGTCGTCGGC
>JANMCD010000254.1:0-4235 GCA_031360905.1 Novosphingobium sp. | reverse complement strand
CCCGCAGGCCGCCTGCGCCAATTTCCTGCGCGAAGCGGGCAAGGGGCTGGAGTCATGACCGCCTCCCATATTCCCGTCCTGCGGACCGAAGTGCTCGCCGCGCTTGCCCCCGCGCCCGGCTCGCTGATCGTCGATGCGACGTTCGGCGCCGGCGGATATTCGCGCGGCCTGCTCGATGCCGGCGCGACCGTCCATGCCTTCGATCGCGATCCCGACGCCATCGCCGCGGCCAGCAACTGGACCGAAACCGGCGGCAATCCGGCCCGCCTCGTACTTCATCCCCGCCGGTTTTCCGAGATGCTGGAGGGCCTGGCCGCGGCCGGGATTGCACGGGTCGACGGCGTAGTCATGGATATCGGCGTCTCCTCGATGCAGCTCGATCAGCCGGCGCGCGGCTTTGCTTTTGCCGCCGATGGTCCGCTGGACATGCGGATGAGCCGGGAAGGGCCGAGCGCCGCCGATTTCGTCAATAGTGCGGACGAAGCCGACATCGCCGATGTCCTGTTCCGCTACGGCGAGGAGCGCCAGTCCCGCCGCGTCGCCCGGGCCATCGTCGCCGCCCGCCCGCTGACGATGACTGGCGAACTTGCGCAAGTCGTGCGCAAGGCGGTCGGGTTCAATAAGGATTATCGGGGCCCCGGCGCGCCCAAGGATCCGGCGACCCGCAGCTTCCAGGCGATCCGCATCCATGTAAATGCCGAACTTGAGGAGCTGGAAAGCGGGCTTTGCGCTGCCGAGCAGCTGCTGGGCACGGGCGGCAGGCTTGTCGTGGTCAGTTTCCACAGCCTGGAAGACCGCATCGTCAAGCAGTTCCTTCGCGAAGCCAGCGGCTCGGTGGCGGCGGCATCGCGGCATCTGCCGGAGCGCGCGCCGGGGTCGGCCGCTACCTTCACCGGAGTGAGCAAGGCGATCAGGGCCGGCGCTGAAGAGGTGGCCCGCAACCCGCGCGCCCGGTCCGCGACGCTGCGTGCGGCGATCCGCACCGATGCGCCGCCGCGCAAGCAACCCTTTGACAATCGGAGGGCCGCATGAACCTCACCCGTGACCGGGTTCGCTCGATCGGCTGGGCCTTTGTGCTGAGCGTCTGCTTTGCCCTGACCATGGCGCTGACGTTTCGCGTCAATGCGGAAAAGAGCCAGGTCCGGCTGGCGGAGCGCCAGATCATTGCGCTCAAGCGCGAGAAGCTATTCCTCGAAACCGAATTCCAGACCCGCGCCAACCAGCAGCAGTTGCGGGCGCTGAATGACATCGAGTTCGGCTATGCGGCGCCCACTGCCGGACAGTATCTCGCCGGCGAACGCCAGCTGGCCGCCTTCGGCAAGCCAGCGGGCGCGGGGGCCCCTGCGCCGATCCGCGTCGCCAGCGCCGCCGCCGAGGAGATTGCCCCGTTCCCGGCGCTGGTCTCGCCGCTCACCGGTCAGGCGATGGCAGCCGAGGTCAAGGGCGGCAGCGGGCGCAAACTCGTCAATGTCGCCGGTCTCAAGGACCGACTGGCTGAACTCCACCCGGCGGTGGTGCTGCAATGAACGCTGCCAGCATTACTGCTACGATCGCCCCCGGCCGCCGTCAGCTGGTCAACGTGCGCCAGCAATTGCTCCTCATCGCCAAATGGCGCGTGATGTGGGTGCTGATCCTGTTCGCCGCGATTACGTTTGGCGCATTGCTGCGCATCGCCTTGCTCGGCCTTTTGCAGCCAGCCGGCGCCGGCCTGTCGCTGACCGATCCGCTGCTACCGCCGCGCGGAGATATCGTCGACCGCAACGGGGTTCCGCTGGCGCGCGCTTTCCCCGCCTATTCACTGTGGTTCAATCCCAAGGCGATGGGCGACGGCGGCCCGCCGCTGGTCAAGACCCCCGCCGAAATCGCCGCCGAACTGGTGCGAATTTTCCCCGATGAAAATGCCGGACGGCTGGCGGCGCGGCTGGCTTCGGGACAGCCCGGCTATCTGCGGCGGCGGATCCTGCCGGAAGAGGCCAACCGCGTTCACGCGCTGGGCGAGCCGGCGCTGGAATCGCCGTTCGAGAACGAGCGGCTCTATCCGCAAGGAACCATGGCCGCGCATGTCCTCGGTTTCGTCGGCGCCGATGGCCACGGCCGCGTCGGCATGGAGCAGGTGTTCGACGAGCGCTTGACCGATCCGCTCAGTCGCGGCACGCCTTCGATGCTATCGCTCGATGCCCGCGTGCAAGGCGCGCTGGAGGATGAGTTGCGCAAGGGCATGCTCGATACCCAGGCCAAGGGCGCAGGCGGCATCGTTCTGGATGTCGATAGCGGCGAGGTGCTGGCGCTTGCCTCGCTGCCCTCGTTCAATCCCAACCTGATCGACCGCAGCGGCGCGGTGAATATTTTCAACAGGATGACCAATCAGGTCTATGAACTTGGCTCCACCTTCAAGCCGATCACGGTGGCAGCCGCGATCGACGCTGGCGTGATCACGAACATGGCGCGCCGCTACCGGTCGGACCGCCCGCTGGAGATCGGCGGCTATCAGATCCGCGACAGCCATAACCTCGGCGCGTCGCTCAATATTCCCGAGGCGCTGATGCATTCCTCCAACATCGTCACCGCACAGGTCGCCGACGAGCTTGGCGCAGCGCGGCTCAATGCCACCATGCGCTCGCTGGGCATGAACGAGCGGCCCTATATCGAACTGCCGGCCAAGGGTTTCCCGCTGTGGCCGCGGGGCGAATGGTCGCGGATCACGACGATGACCGTGTCCTACGGCCATGGCATCGCCGTCACCCCACTGCATCTCGCCTCCGCCTATGCCGCAATGGTCAATGGCGGCATCTGGCGGCCGGCGACGCTGATAAAGCTTGAGGCTGGCCACGCGCCCGCCGGACGCCGGGTGTTCCGGGCCTCGACCAGCGCGCGGATGCGCCAGCTCTTGCGGATGATCGTTGCCGACGGCACCGGACGCAAGGCCGACGCGGCGGGTTTCCGGGTCGGCGGCAAGACCGGGTCGGCTGAAAAGCCGGGCTCCGGCGGTTATCGCCGCAGCTCGCTGGTGGCGACCTTCGCCGCCGCCTTTCCGATGGACCGACCGCGCTACGTCATCATCGCCATGCTCGACGAGCCGCAGGGCACCGTCGCCACCTCCGGTCAGCGCACCGCCGCCTGGAACGCCGCGCCGATCGTCGGCAAGGTGGTGCCGCGCATCGGTCCGCTGCTTGGCGTTATGCCCGACGCCAGCCGCGACATCGATATTTCCGACCTTTCGCCGCTGGTCGGCCACTCGGACGGCCAGTGAAATTGGGCACCCTTGCTGCCCGCGCCGGCGTGACGCTCGCCGATGGCGGCGACGCTCGGGTGACCGGCTTTGCCATCGACCACCGCAAGGTCGCACCGGGAACGGTGTTCGGCGCGTTTCAAGGCATGGCGGTTAACGGCGAGGACTTCATTCCGGCCGCCATTGCCGCTGGGGCTGTCGCTGTGGTGGCGCGTCCGCAGGCCCGGGTCGAGGGCGCCAGCCATATCGCCGACGCCGCGCCGCGCCGCGCCTTCGCCCGGCTTGCTGCGCAATTCTTCACCCCTGTGCCCGAATGCGTCGTCGCGGTGACCGGCACCAACGGCAAGACCTCGGTCGTCGAAATGACCCGCCAGTTGTGGCGCATGGCCGGCCGCCGCGCCGCTTCGATCGGTACGCTGGGGGTGACGACGCCGGACGAATCGGTGACCACCGGCCTGACTACCCCCGACATCGTGACGTTTCTCGCCAATATGAGCGGGCTGGCGCGCGAGGGTGTCCGCCACGTCGCCTATGAGGCATCGAGCCACGGGCTGGCCCAGTTCCGCAATGAAGGGCTGCGCGTCGCCGCCGCGGCCTTCACCAATCTCAGCCGCGACCACCTCGATTATCATGCCGGGATGGAGGAGTATTTCACTGCCAAAATGCGGCTGTTCGATGAAGTCGTCGCCGGCGACGGCGTGGCGGTGATCTGGAGCGATGACGCCTGGTCCGACCGCGCCGCCGATCATGTCCGCCAGCGCGGGCTGAGGCTGATGAGCGTGGGCAAGGCGGGCGAGACGATCCGGCTGCTTTCGCGCCAGCCAAGCCAGCTGGGCCAGGACCTCGAGATCGTCCATGCGGGCGAGCCGTTCACAGTATATCTGCCCCTGATCGGCGCCTATCAGGCGGCGAATGCGCTGGTCGCGGCAGGATTGGTGCTGGCGACTGGCGGTGATCCGCGCGAAACCATTGCGGCGCTGGCTCGCCTGCAACCGGTGCGCGGACG
>JANMCD010000200.1:0-2484 GCA_031360905.1 Novosphingobium sp. | reverse complement strand
GCGGTGCATCCCGGCCACCTTGACGATTGCGCCATCGGGCGCGAGGCTTCCGCGAAGCCCGACAACGCCTCCGGTGGGCGTGATTGGCGTCTTCACGTCATAGATCACCTTCTGGTCCGGGTTCCAGGTCACTTCCTCGATATTCTCGCCCAGCGTCTTGCCGGTCACGGTCATCGGGCTGGGATCGATAAAGCCGCCATCGAGCAGCGTCTTCATCGCCATATAGACGCCGCCGGCATCGTGCATGTCCTTGGCGACATACTGCCCGCCCGGCTTGAGATCGGCGATGTAGGGCGTCGACTTGAAGATATCGGCGACATCGAACAGGTCAAACTCGATACCGCATTCGCTGGCCATAGCCGGCAGATGCAGCGCGGCGTTGGTCGAACCGCCGGTCGCCGCGACGACGCGGGCGGCGTTCTCGAAGGCGGCGCGGGTGCAGATATCGCGGGGGCGGATATTCTTTGCCAGCAGCTCCATCACCTGGCGGCCAGCGGACACCGCAATTTCCTCGCGCGATTTGTAAGGCGCCGGGACCATATTGCTGTTCGGCAGGGACAAGCCGATCGCCTCGCCGACACAGGCCATGGTATTGGCGGTGAACTGGCCGCCGCAGGCACCGTGGCCCGGACAGGCGGCTTTCTCGATCGCGGTTAGCTCGGACAGCGGGCAGGCGCCGGCGGAATAGCGCCCGACGACTTCGAACACATCCTGCACCGTCAGATCGCGGCCTTCGTAGCGGCCCGGCAGGATCGAGCCGCCATAGACGAAGATTGCGGGCACATTGAGCCGCAGCATCGCCATCATCATGCCCGGCAGGCTCTTGTCGCAGCCGGCAAAGCCGACAATCGCGTCATAACAATGGCCTCGCATCGACAGTTCGATCGAATCGGCGATCACCTCGCGGCTGACCAGCGAGCTTTTCATCCCCTGATGGCCCATGGCGATGCCGTCGGTGACGGTGATGGTGTTGAACCGCCGCGGCGTGCCGCCGCCCTCGATAACCCCGTCGCGGCAGATATTCGCCTGGAAATCGAGCGTGGTATTGCACGGCGCGCTGTCGTTGCCGGCGGAAACCACCCCGACGAACGGCCGGGCGATCTCCTCCTCGGTCATGCCCATCGCATAGTAATAGCTGCGCTGCGGCGCACGCTCCGGGCCGACCGAGACATAGCGGCTGGGCAGGCGCGACTTGTCGAATGTGTGCGGCATGGGGTGACTCCTTTGGCTCACCCGCGCTTTCGCGAGGTTGGGGGGGCGGGTCAAGGCCTTCGACAAGTGTAGGCGCACGGCCTTCGAGAGGCTCGGGCTAAGCCCCCTCACCGCACCACCACAACCTCAACCCCCACATCGCCCGCAATCTCCGCCCAGGCCTTGTCCGCCGTCAGCGCGGGCAGGCCCAGGTGTCTGGCCGTCGCCAGGCAGGCGCAATCGGCGAGCGAGAGGTTGGCGCGGCGCTCGAATGGGAAAATCTTCGCCATTTCAGCAATTATAACTTGATTAAACGGAACGAAATCAAGGCCGATAGTGCTTGCTATCCGCAAAGCATCTTGGGGCAAAACGCCATCGCGCATTTGCCTTCGCACCACTTCTGCAAGATTGAATTCCGACATCACACTGTCAGCGTCAGCCGCTATTTCCAGCCATTCACCGCCCGGTTCACGAAACAACCGGGCGATGACAACCGACGTATCGACAACCGCTCTCAATGATCCTCATCCCACTCTCGAGCATCCTCGGCTTTGCGATCTGCCAGAAACTGATCGACACTGTCGCCCTTGACATAGGGCGCAACGAACGCCGCCAAGGAATCCAGATGGGCTTTGATTGTCACCAGCGTGATGCCATTTTCGTCTTCATGAACGAACAGCTTGCCACCCTTTTCAAGCGACAGCTTTTTGCGCAGTTCGGCTGGAAGGTGCATCTTTCCGGTCGGCGAAACTGAAACTAGAATTTGTTTGCGTGGCTTGAATGGAGCATTCATGTTGGGCACTCCTTTGCGATGTGGTGCACAAATAGCATCTCGTTACCATTCAGGCAATGGCAACCACATTACAAATCCGCCCCAGCCGCTCGGCCCACACCGCCTGCCCTGCCGCGTCCGCGATCTCGTCCTGCCGGATCTCCACCCCGAGATAGGGCCGCCCCTCGGCCTCGGCGTGGCGGTTCATCGTCGCGTTGAGCAGCTTGCCTGAGTAGGGCTGCTGGTCGCCGACCACCAAATCCTCCGCCTCCAGTAGGGGCAAGGCGAGCCGGGCGGCGCGGTCGTCTGCATTATACAATACGCCGACCTGCCAGGGCCGCTGTTCGTCCGGGTGGCTGGCGAGCGCAGGCGTGAAGCTGTGCAGCGAGAGGATCAGCGCGGGGGGCTTGTCATCCAGCAAGGCGGCGAGTGCGGCGTGGTAGGGGTGGTAGAAGCGCTCGAGCCGGGAGAGGTGCGCTTCGTGGCTCAGGCCGTTGCCGGGGATGGCGTGGCCGTCGCTG
>JANMCD010000189.1:0-2805 GCA_031360905.1 Novosphingobium sp. | reverse complement strand
CACGATCGACAGTAAAGCCTTCCTCGGTCATGCCCTTGACGATATAGGCGGCCATCGCCTCATCGTCTTCAACCAACAACAGCTTATGTCCCATGCCGCCTGACCCCGTTCTCGTGCAGTTTAACGTCACGCAGTGTGTCGTTATGAAGCAGACGCAACGCAACCATAGCCTGTCGATTGTGAATCATGATCTGCTGTGCTTCTTTCAGCGATCTCACGGAATGGTTGTCGATAGCCAGCACTACATCTCCGACTCCCATGCCGTCCATCTGCGCTTCGCTGGCCGATTGCAGACTCGTCACGACCAGCCCGTGTCCGGGCATGGGCAGTTCGTCTGCGGTGAACCCGGGAAACAGCAAGATCGACTCGTCTGGGCTGCGCATCGCCCGGCGCGCTTCACGCGCCACCACGACCGCCAGTCCGATCAGGATGACAACGATTGCCAGCAACATGGCTGACACTTGTCGATTGCGCCGAAACTGCTGGCTGGTCATGGCACACTCCATTTCGGGTTGCGCGGCGCGGAAACGAGCGCGAAAAGGCGGTCTTGGCTGGCGATCATGGCGTCAAGCCGCTGCGCCACTGCAGAATCGATTTTCTCATGCAGCCGCAGGATCTCAAGCTCGGCCCTCAGATTGACCTCGAAGTCGAGGCTCGCAGCGACACGATCCTTCGTGGCTTGACGGTTCTGGCTCATCAAAATGATCGGCGCCTGAACCGCCGCCAGCATCGAAAGCATCAGATTAAGAAAAATATAGGGATAGGGATCGAACGCCTTCTGCCAGTGGGCGAGCACATCGGTGTTGAGCAACATCCAGCCGACCAGCACGAAGAAAAAGGCAATAATAAAGCCCCAGGACCCGCCGACCGCAGCAACCTTGTCCGCCAGCCGCTCGCCGTAGGTCGAACGTTCGTCTGCCACATCCGCCGCATCGCGACTGATCGGCATTTGGCTCTGGATATTGGTCAGTACATTGTGCTCTTCGGGATCGAGCGCGTGAACAGCCTTGCCAAGAAGCTGCTGGGCGAGATCGTGAATTTGCTGACTGATCATGGCTGTCCCTCCTGTTGGCGTTCAGGGGTTCGCACGCTTGACGAACCCCTGAAGCGAAGTGTCATCCACTTACAGCCGTTTTGCTCGCCTAGGCAGCCCGATTGTGCCGGGCATGGCGGTGATGCGCGTGATGCTTCTTAACGTGGCTCACGGCCCCTTTCGCGGCAACCGGCGCTGCCGCAGCCGGGACGTGGGCAGGCGCCGCGGCTTGCTGAGCAGATGCCTCCTGAGCAAAGGCGGCGCTGCTCAGAGCAAGTACCGAGACAAACAACAGTGACTTCATGACAATTTCCTTTGATGCATTGGTTTCAGCAATGGGGGGTTTTAACGTGGTGGCGACGGGCTCGCAGTCAGGATTGACCGATCCCGCCGCCGTCACAAAAATGCGCAATCGACCGCCCCAAGTCACGTTAAGCTTTGGTCATCTTGCGGCCATCAGCCGATAGTCGGCATATCCGGTCTAGTCCTGAAACGCGCGGAAATCCGGGAGATTTTGCACCCATCTTGTTTGAGCCTAGGCAAAGCCGGGGATGAAACATCCTTCATGTTCCGGCCACGGCCCGGGCAATCAACCAGCGCTAATGACCTTCCTCGAATTCAGTCCCGCAAAAACAGGAGGCCACTTTGCGTTCGATCAGATATATGCTTGCGGGAGCCACTGCGCTGGCAGTCATTATCGGGCTGGCGCTTCTGCCCCAGCCGCATTCTTCGGCACAGGCCAGCGTACCCCGGATGGCTTCGGCTACGGAAGCCCTTGCCGGATCCAGCCGGCATATCGCCGAAATTGGCAATGTCACAACCTACAAGCCGCAAGGGCAGGTGCGCGGCGTCGTGCTGTTCCTGTCCGGCGATCGCGGATGGAACCTGGGGGTTGTCGATATGGCCAGGGCGTTAACCGAGCAGGGCGCAGCGGTGGCCGGATTCTCGACCCCCGCCTTCCTCAAGTCGCTCGAAGCCAACCACGACAGATGTATCAATCCCAATTTCGCTCTGACGGCGCTGGCGCAGGACGTCGAACACAAGATGGGGCTGCCGCATTATATCAAGCCGATCCTGGCCGGCTATTCGTCGGGCGCAACCATTGCCTATGCCGCATTGGCGCAGGCTCCGGCAGGCACTTATCGCGGTGCAGTTTCGTTGGGGTTCGGGCCGGACATCAATGGCACCAAGCCGTGGTGCGCGGCCCCGGGCCTGACCGCAGCGCCGATCACCAAGCCCGAGAAGGGCTGGCTGTTCAGCACGGTTCCGCATCTCTCGGCACCGTGGCTGGTTCTTCAGGGAATGGACGACCAGGTCGTCACTCCGGCCGATACTAGGGTCTTCACCTCGCGGATACCTGAGGCACAATTGATCGAACTGCCTAAAGTAGGCCACGGGTTTTCGGTGCAATCGCGCTGGATGCCGCAATTCTCGGCTGCCTTCACGCCCATGCTCGAAGCTCCCGAGACCGCGAAGTCGGTATCAAGCGACCCTGCAACGGCAAGTGTCGATGATCTGCCGCTCAACCTTGTCACCAATGCGCAGGCACCGCGCAGCAACACGATGGCGGTGATGTATTCGGGTGACGGCGGCTGGGCCGGTCTCGACCGCGACTTGGCGGCCCGCCTCGCCGCGTCCGGCATTCCCGTCGTCGGTGTCGACAGCCTCGACTATTTCTGGATCGCCAAATCGCCAGCGCAGGCGGGAAGCGACCTTGGCCGGATCATTTCGCACTTCAGCCAGCAGTGGCAGCGCCCCAAGGTTATCCTACT
>JANMCD010000180.1:0-8994 GCA_031360905.1 Novosphingobium sp. | reverse complement strand
CGAGGTCGCCGGCGGGGTCATCGTCATGCGGCAAGGCAAAAACGCCCGCGAAGTGATCGAGGGCGTCAAGGTCAAGCTCGACGAGCTCAAGAAGGGCCTCCCGCCCGGTGTCGAGGTCGTCACGACTTACGACCGATCCGGCCTGATCGACCGCGCGGTGGAAAATCTCACCGGCAAGCTGATCGAGGAGTTCATCATCGTCGCGCTCGTCTGCGCGCTGTTCCTGTGGCACGCGCGCTCGGCGCTGGTCGCGATCCTCACGCTTCCGCTGGGCATCCTCATCGCCTTCATCGTCATGCGGGCGCAGGGATTGAACGCCAATATCCTGTCCTTGGGCGGCATCGCCATTGCCGTCGGCGCGATGGTCGATGCCGCGGTGGTGATGATCGAGAATGCCCACAAGCATCTCGAACGCTGGCATGACGCTAACCCGGACAGCGAACCCGATAACCCCACCCGCTGGCGGATCATCACCGATGCCGCCGCCGAAGTCGGCCCGGCGCTGTTCCTCAGCCTCCTCATCATCACCTTCTCGTTCATCCCGATCTTCTCGTTGCAGGGCCAGGAGGGACGGCTGTTCTCGCCGCTCGCCTTCACCAAGACCTATGCGATGGCGGCGGCAGCCTTGCTGTCGATCACCTTGATACCGGTCTTGATGGGCTTGTTGATCCGGGGGAAAATCCCCAGCGAAAACGCCAATCCGGTCAACCGCTGGCTGACCCGCGCCTATCGCCCCGCGCTCGACTGGGTGCTCGAACGGCCAAAGCAGGCGCTGCTGATCGCGGCGCTGATCTTCGCCACCAGCCTGTGGCCGATGGCGAAGCTTGGCGGCGAGTTCATGCCGCAGATGAACGAGGGCGATTTGCTCTACATGCCGTCGGCGCTTCCCGGCATTTCGGCAGCCAAGGCATCGCTGTTGCTCCAGCAGACCGACCGGCTGATCAAGACCGTGCCCGAGGTCGAAAGCGTGTTCGGCAAGGCCGGGCGCGCCGACACCGCGACCGACCCCGCCCCGCTCGAAATGTTCGAGACGACGATCCGCTTCAAGCCGCGCGAGCAGTGGCGTCCCGGCATGACGCCGGAAAAGCTGGTCGAGGAGCTGGATGCGCGGGTCAAAGTACCCGGCCTCGCCAACTTCTGGATCCCGCCGATCCGCAACCGCATCGACATGCTGGCCACCGGCATCAAGAGCCCGGTGGGAATCAAGGTGGCGGGATCGAACCTGGCTGAGATCGACCGCACCTCAAAGCGGATCGAGGCTGTGGTCAAGACCGTTCCGGGGGTCGCTTCGGCGCTGGCCGAGCGGCTCACCGGCGGGCGCTATATCGATGTCGATATCAACCGCGCTGCCGCCGCACGCTATGGCCTCAACGTCGCCGATGTTCAGGCGGTGGTCTCTGGCGCGATCGGCGGCGAGACCATTGGCCAGACGGTCGAGGGACTGGCGCGCTATCCGATCAGCTTGCGTTACCCCCGCGAAATCCGCGACAGCCTCGACGACATCGTCAATCTGCCGGTGCTCACGCCATCGCGGCAGCAGATCACGCTGGGCACGGTGGCCGATGTGCGGATCAGCGATGGCCCGCCAATGCTCAGGAGCGAGAATGGCAGGCCGGTCACCTGGATTTATGTCGATGGGCGCGGCCGCGATCTCCAGACGCTGGTCGGTGACATCAGCCGAGCGATCACCCGCGAGGTCAAACTCCCGCCCGGGATCAGCGTGTCCTACACCGGCCAGTTCGAATTTCTGGTGCGGGCGACCGAGCGCATGAAGATCGTCGTGCCTGTTACGCTGGCGATCATCTTCGCGCTGCTTTACCTGACTTTCCGCCGCTGGGACGAGGCCTTGCTGATCATGGGCACATTGCCCTTCGCGCTGACCGGCGGGCTGTGGCTGCTGTACCTGCTTGGCTACAACCAGTCGGTCGCCACTGCGGTCGGGTTCATCGCGCTCGCCGGCGTCGCTGCCGAGTTCGGGGTGGTGATGCTGATTTATCTGAAACACGCGCTCGATGCCCGCCAGGACGGCAATGTCGCGGCGGCCGTGCGCGAGGGTGCGCTGCTGCGGGTCCGGCCCAAGGCGATGACGGTCGCGGTAATCCTCGCAGGGCTCTTCCCGATCCTTGTCGGCACCGGCACCGGTTCCGAGGTGATGAGCCGGATCGCCGCCCCGATGGTCGGCGGAATGCTGACCGCGCCGCTGTTGTCGATGCTGATTATTCCGGCCGCCTATCTGCTGATGCGCCGGAAGCGTGACGTGAATAATCAACCCAAAGGAGAAGTGACATGAAGAAGTCCCTGTTGATGGCCTCCAGCCTTGCGGTCGTCGTAACGCTGGCAGGCTGCAACCAGCAGCCCGAGGCTGCCAAGCCCGGCGAGAGCAGCGGTGCTGCTGCTGGCACCATGTCCGATACGGCCATGCCGGCGGAGATGAAGCACGGCAACGGCGTCGGAACGGTGACGGCGATCGATCCTGCCAAGGGCACGGTCACGCTCGACCATGGCGACATTGCCGAACTGAAATGGCCCGCCATGGAAATGGGCTTCTCCGCCAAACCCGAAGTGCTTGCCGGCATCAAGGTTGGCGACAAGGTCGACTTCGAGATCGACTGGGACGGAAAGGCGGGGACAGTGACGCGTCTGACGAAAGCGGAAAGCTGATTGCGCCGGTCAGTTAAAAGCCTCGTTCCCGGATAACATAGGCTGCTCTGTCCAGCTCCTCGCGAAAGTCCGGGTGCGCGATGGCGACCAGGCGGCGGGTGCGTTCGGGCAGCGATTGCCCGCGCAATTCCGCCGCGCCGAATTCTGTGATGATGATATCGGCCTCGCTTCGCGCAGTGGTCACCGGGCCGGCGAGGGTGGAAACGATCTTGCTGATCGTGCCGCCCTTGGCGGTGGAGGCGAGCGCAATGATCGAATGGCCGCCCGGCGAGCGCGCCCCGCCGCGGACAAAATCGACCTGGCCGCCGGTGCCGCCGAGATAGGAAGCGCCCGACTGCTCGGCGTTGACCTGGCCGGTCAGGTCGACCTCCAGCGCCGAATTGATTGTCACCAGCTTCGATAACCGGGCCAGCACCGCGGCATCATGCGTGTAGCCGGTTGTGCACATGCGCATCGCCGGGTTGCGGTGGGCGAAGTCATACAGGCGGCGCGTGCCGACCAGCGCGCCGTTGATCGTGACGCCCCGGTCGATCTCCTTGCGCGCGTTGGTGATGACGCCCGCCTCATAAAGATCGATCAGCCCGTCGCCGAGCATGCCCGAATGGACACCCAGATCCTTGCGGTCGCCGAGCATCCGCATGACCGCATCCGGCACCGCGCCGACGCCGGTCTGGATGACCGACCCATCCTCGATATAGCGGGCGCAGTGGCGGGCGATTGCCTGATCGGCCTCGCTGATTTTCGCCGGCGACAGTTCGAAGGGGTTCCGCGAAACCTGCACCGCGACGTCGATCCGAGCGGCCGGCAGCAGTTCGCCATAGGTGTAGGGCACTCGCTCGTTGACTTCAGCGATCACCAACCGCGCTTTTGCAACCATCGCCTGGACATGGTCGGCAACCAGTCCGAAACTGTGGTTGCCATCGGCATCCGCCGGGCTGACCTGAACCATGGCGACATCGCAGCCAATCAGGCCTTGATCGATCAGCGGGCCGATCTGGCCAAAGTGGCAGGGGATCACGACCAGATTACCGGCCTTGGTCATCGACCTTAGCGCGCCGATCGCGCCCATGCTGGAAAGGGCGAAGCTGTCGGCGGTCTCTGGCGTGAACACGCCGGAAAAGCTGGCGGCGATGAAGGCGGAGAGGTTGCCGATGTCGCGGCCTTGCGCGATCATGGCCTCGATCAGCGTCGAGGGCTCACCGCAGGCCTGGCCGAAGACGATGCGGTCCCCCGGTTTCAGGAATTCGCGCAGATCGAGCGATGCGGGATCGAGGGTGTGTTTCACAGCTTTCCTGCCTGCCTGAGCAATCTTTCCGGCCGCGCCAGATTGGGCCGGTCGAGCATGCCGCCCTTGAAGCCAATCACGACGACACCGGGATTTGCGCCTAGCAGTAGCGGCAGGGTCTGACAACGCGCGGGAACGCGCGGATTGCCAATACACTGCCCCGGCCCGATCTGCGCGATATCGCGGGCGGGGCTTGCGCGGCTGGCGTTTCATCGCCAAAATAACGAAATCGAAAGATTTTCAGCGCGAGATGCCCGGGACCGGCTTCGCGCGGCGAGATCGTCTGATAAAAAATGAGAATGCGGAACATCATAGCGAATGACCCATTACATCACTTAATTCATATTGACGCGTGCGGTGGGCGGTCGATTCCAAAACACTGACGTGAGGTAAGGCGACCGGCATCATGGCAATAAGGTCAACCAGTCCGGCGCAGCCGATAAATAAGTGTCAGGCACCGGCATGCCACTGATCGTCGGCATCGGCGCATCGGCGGGCGGCCTTGATGCGTTCAAGAGCTTCTTCACCAACTCTCCGCCCGACACCGGCATGGCGTTCGTGCTCATTCAGCACTTGTCGCCCGACCACAAGAGCATGCTGGCCGATCTTGTCGGCAGGACCACGGCAATGGATGTTATCGAGGCGGCTGACGGCTTCGAGATCAAGCCAAACTGCGTCTTCGTTATTCCGCCTGACGCGACGATGACTGTTTCGGGCGGGCGCTTGAAGATCGTCAAACCCGCCCCGCCGCGCGATCGCCGCCGGCCGATCGATACATTCCTCCAGTCGCTCGCCCAGGATCAGGGTGAGAACGCCATTGGCATCATCCTCTCGGGCACTGGCAGCGACGGCACGCTGGGGATGACCGCGATCAAGGAACATGGCGGTCTGACATTGGCTCAGGCGGAGTTTGACAGCCACGCGCTACCGGGAATGCCGCAGAGCGCCGCCGCCACGGGTCAGGTGGATGATGTGCTGGCAGTCGAAGCGATGCCCGCAAAGCTCATGGCTTACCGGGATCACCTCAGCGGCGTCGCCGGGACCAAAGATAGCGACGGCACCCGTACCGACACGGCGTCGCACATGGGCACGATCATGGGCGCGCTCAGGGCGCGGAGTGGGCACGATTTCAGCGGCTACAAGGAAAAGTCGCTGGTCCGCCGGCTTCAGCGCCGGATGCAGTTGCTCCAGATCGTTACTCCCGCGGACTATATCAAACAGTTCCGCGAACAGCCCGACGAACTTGACAACCTGTTCCGCGAGCTTTTGATCGGAGTGACCCAGTTCTTCCGCGATCCCGCCGCGTTCGAGGCGCTCGATGCGAAGGTGCTGAAAGGACTTGTGGACGGAAAGGGTGCGGATGAAACCGTTCGCATCTGGGTGCCTGGCTGCGCTACCGGAGAGGAAGTGTACACCATCGCCATCCTGATGCGTGAGGCTATGCAAGCGCTGCGGTCGAAGCCAAGGGTCCAGATTTTCGGCACCGACATCGATGATCGCGCAATCGCGGTCGCACGCCTCGGTCGCTACCGGACACTTCTCGCAGGCCTGTCGCCGGAGCGTGTCGAACGCTGGTTCAGGAACGAAGGCGACGACTGCTGCATCGTCCCGGAAATCCGCGAAATGTGTGTGTTCTCGACGCACAGCATCATCAGGGATCCGCCATTCTCCAAGCTCGATCTGATCTCGTGCCGCAATCTGCTGATCTATATCGACGCCGCCATGCAGGACCGCGTCATGCGGAACTTCCACTACGCGCTGAAACCGGGCGGGCGGCTGTTTCTCGGAATGTCGGAATCGGTCACGCGCAGCGCAAGGCTGTTTAGCGCTCTGGACAAGAAGCACCGCATATTCGAACGTCGCGAAACTGCCGGGGTGGCGCTTCTCGACCTGCCAGCGCGCGGCGTTGGAGCCGCGGTAAACCCGGTGCACGACAGGAAGCCCGCAGCCTCCGGCGACTGGATCGACAAAGGCGCGCGGCGGGCGATGGAAAAATACAACCCGCCGCATGTGGTGATCGACAGAAACCATCAGATCGTCCGCTTCTCGGGCGGATCGATGGGCCAGTATTTTGAACCGGCACCCGGCGCGCCAAGCTCTGCGCTGTTCGACATTTTGCGAAAGCCGCTCCGTCAGGCGGTGCGAATGGTGCTACTGGAAGCCGGCAGCTCCCATGCCCCGGTCCGGAAAGGCAATGTTGCGCATCGCGTTGATGGCAAGCCGCACTCGGTAACGCTGATTGCCGATTCGATAGGCGATGATGGTGAATTCATTGTCCTGGCGTTTCAGGACGGCGGCCCCAGCGTTCCGCAAGGCAATTCCGGTCTATCTGGCACGGTATCGACCGACGCCATGCTCTCGCTCGAGCAGGAATTGCTGACCACCCGCACGCAACTCCAGTCCGCCATCGACGAACTGGAAATAGCCAACGAGGAGATGAAATCTTCGAACGAGGAGTATCAGTCGGTCAACGAGGAACTGCAATCCGCCAACGAGGAACTGGAAACCGCCAAGGAAGAGATGCAGTCTGTCAATGAGGAACTTCAGACCATCAACGCCGAGATGGCCAGCAAGAACGAGATCCTGATGCGCCTCAACAGCGACATCAAGAATTTGCTCGATAGCACAGAGATCGCCACGTTGTTTCTCGACGAGCACTTGCGGATCAAGAGCTTTACGCGCGGCATTGCCGATATCTTTAGTGTCCGCGAAACCGATATCGGGCGTCCGATCACGGAAATCGCCAGCCTTTTCGATAGGCCAGAGCTGACCAAGGACGTGAAATCGGTGCTGCGCACGCTCGCTGTGACCGAGCGCCGGATCAAGCTGTCTGATTCGACGATGTCTTTTGATATGCGGATCCGCCCCTACCGCACGGTCCAGAATATGATCGACGGCGTCGTCTGCACGTTTGTCGATATCACTGCGCGCGAAGCGGCTGAGGCTTCCGTGCGCGAGAGCGAAAACCAGTTTCACGTGATGGCGGAATCGATCCCGCAACTGGCCTGGATCACGGACGCCGAGGGTTACATCTTCTGGTATAATCAGCGCTGGTACGATTACACCAACACCACGCTCGAAGCGATGAAAGGCTGGGGCTGGCAAAGCGTCCACGACCCTGACGATGTCGATCGCGTGACGGAACATTTCAAGCATTGCATTGGGACCGGCGAAATCTGGGAGGACACGTTCCTGCTGCGCGGCGCGGACGGCCAATATCGCTGGTTTCTCTCCCGCGCCGAGCCGATCCGCGATGAAAGCGGCAAGATCATCCGCTGGTTCGGAACCAATACCGACATCGACGAGCAAAGGCGCAGCGAGGAACTGCGCGAACTGCTGCTCAGGGAGATGGACCACAGGATCAAGAATCTTTTCGCCATTGCCGGCGGCGTGGTGTCGCTCAGCGCGCGCTCGGCGACCACGACGCAGGAAATGGCGACCACGATTCAAGGGCGCCTTGGCGCGCTGGCGAGCGCCCATCTGCTGATCCGGGCGAGCACGCCAGGCTCGGTCAATACGGAAAAATCGACTTTGGACGCACTGGTCCGGGCGGTCCTTACGCCGCATTTCGATCTCATCGCGACACAAGGCGATGCGCGCGCCGTGATCGAGGGGCCGGACGTCCCGATCAGCGGCGAAGCGGTTACGAGTATGGCACTCGTCCTGCACGAACTCGCAACCAATGCCTTCAAATACGGCGCCCTATCCACGGCGAACGGATGCGTGCATATTTCCTGGGTCGTCAAGGACGGTAGTCTGGAACTGGATTGGCAAGAGCGGGGCGGCCCTGCCATTGACGGCTCGCCCGAGCAGGAGGGTTTCGGCAGCAAGCTGGCCCGGCGCGGCATGAACGGACAGCTCCATGGTGAAATCGCGTTCGATTGGGCTGCCGAGGGTCTGACCGTGCATCTTTCCGCGCCGATCGAAAGGCTGACGCAATGAGTGACGGTTCGCAGCCGATTCGCCCTCACACCAGCGCAGGCCATTCCCTGCTGAACCAGTCGCTCATCCTGGTCGCTGAGGATGAACCCTTCATCGCGTTGGATGTGGCGCTGGCGATCGAGGATGCCGGGGGCCAGGTCGCCGGTCCCGCCGCCAGCGTCAAGGAAGCTCTCGCGCTGATCGGAACGGCGCCGATCGTGGCTGCAATTCTGGATCTCAATCTGTCCGATGGCGACAGCTCTCCAGTGCTGGAGCAACTGTTGCTGGCCGGCATTCCCACAATTCTGCAGAGCGGTGTCAGCCTGCCGGGTGACCTTTCCGAGCGGTTTCCCGAGTTGGTGGTGCACATCAAGCCGTGCGATTCTGCCAGGCTGGTCGTGCAGATAGCGGCACTTATTACCAACAACGGACTAGCCGCTGGCAAAACAGCCGGCCCGCTGCCGTAAGCGGGCATCCCGCACAAATCGCGCAGCTGCCGCAGTTCGCCCGGACGCTGGGTATGGGCTGGAGCGGGTAAGGGGAATCGAACCCCTCTAGCTAGCTTGGAAGGCTAGTGCATTACCACTATGCTATACCCGCCTGCCGACGCCCTATGCGGCAGCGCGCCGGGCCGGTCAATCGCCCGGTGCGTGGTGCAGGCGCCGCGGGCAGCCGATCCGGCTTTGCCGCACTGCAACAATAAGTGCTTGCGCCGATCCGCTTACGTGTCACAAATTGTTGACGGGGGGGTGTTATAGCCGGCGAATCGCATCACTTGGCGGTTTTCGGCCTGTTCTAGGGAACGAAGCGAAATGGACATCCCCCGGCAGCGCCCGTCTGCCAAACAGGCCCGATCGCCGCGTCGGCGCGGTGCCTTCGAGCTGGCCATCAGTTCCCGCCTCGGCAATTTGCTCGCCCGTTTTGGCGTCGCCCCGCGCCCGGCTAGCTGCGCGGGTTTGCTCGACCTCGCCGGTGCCTTGCTGTCACTGCGCGGCCGCGCGTCCGGCCCGGCGCTGGCGTCGGCCTTTTTCGACCTTTACGAGGCCAGCGAAATCAGCGCCCGGCAGGATTTCCTCGCCAAGCTCCACGCCGTCTACCCGCATGATGCCGCGGCCATCGATGCCGCC
>JANMCD010000171.1:0-4204 GCA_031360905.1 Novosphingobium sp. | reverse complement strand
GGCCGGCAAGCATTGTCGCAACGTGTCCATCCTTGATGTGGACGAGCCGGCCTGCGCCAGCTTCCGACACGATCAGACTGCCATCGGCGTTGCAAAATACCCCGGTCGGAACGGACAGACCGCTCGCCAGCACCTGGGTTTCGCCCCCCGCACCGATGCTGAGCACGCGGCCGGTACCCGCCTCGCACACCACGACATCGCCGTTCGCCGCCAGCGCCACGCCCATTGCGCGATCGAGCCCTTCGAGGATCGGGACGGCTTCTTCTCCTGCACGATAGCGCGCGATCAAACCGGCGCTGTTACTCGTGATTTGACTGCCGTCCGGCGCGACTGCGACGCCGCGCACGTAGCCGGGAAAGCCGTGCTGGAGGAGCATCGCTGGCCGATTGACGCTGCCGTCGTTGGCGATGTGCGCTAGGCTCATCCCGTCTGCCGCAACCAGCGTCCCTTCGGGGCCGGCTGCCAGCCCAAACGGCCCGAGCATTCCGCCGCGCACGGCTTGGCGTGTGGTGCCGTCGGAGGAGATTTCAACCACGCCGCCGTCCGTGAAATGCGAGACGAACATCCGCCCGTCGGGCGCGAATTCGAAATTGTCGATTCCGAAGGCGACGCGGGCGAACTCGGTCTTCTTGCCTGAAGCAATATCGAAATGGATGATCGCGCCGGTGCCCGATTCCACTACGAACAGGCGTCCCTTGGCGTCGAATTTCACGGCAGTCGGAATGCTGAAATCCCCCGCCACCCGCTCCGCCGTTCCGCCTGAGAGCGGCACCCGCCAGACCTCGCCTAGCGGCACCAGCGGGAAGTAGAGGTGATCGTCCGGGCCAAGACAAAGCGCGTTGGGCATCATCAGCCCGCTCGCAATCACGCGCGGTGCGCTGCTATCCGCAAACAGCTCGAGAATGCGCCCATTCGGATTGAACTCGCTCATGAAGATGCGGTCGTGATGCACGGTGATGCCGTTGGCGACCGGGACGTCGGCGGCGATCACATCGACCGTGCCATCGGGTCGATAGGCGCTCACGCGCGCACTCATCACTTCGGTCGCGAACAAATTGCCGTGGCTGTCGAAGGCGAGGTCATCGGGGGCGATGATCGAGCCGTTGGCAGGACTGATGACCTCGGCCAGGCCGCTCGCGACATCGACCGCACTCACCTGTCCGCCGAACGCCTGCGCGACAAAAAGCCGCCCATCCGGCCCCCAGCGCATACCGTTTGCCCCGATCAGGGCAGCGGGGGCAACGTGCGTTTCCAGCGTCCAGCCTTTGGCGCAGGAGGGTGCAGGAACGGATTGTCCAAGCCGGTCAGCCATTGATTGTTCCTCTCATGTCATCGCCCACATACCGGGAATCCCGCGCAGTCATGCGCCGGTAGAGCGCCTCAATTTCAGGGGAGGGCTCCTGCCCGGCCAAGATCGCCTGCAATTGAAGGTTGCGCGCGGCGGCCCGGCGCAGGTCGGGGTCGTTATAGCCAGGCGGTTCCCCGGCAGGAGGCGGCACATCTGCATCCGGGCCAAGAACCCGTTCCAGATCGGCATTGTCCTGGGCGAGGTGGGTGTGGGCCAGATCCCAGCTCTTCTCCAGCCGCCCCAGCAGGTGGAGCGCGGCCTTTAGCTGGCTAGCCGCATCGCCCTTCGGGATCGCGGGCAGCACGCCCTTGGTCAGGCTGGCGCGCAGGCCGGACAGCAATTCCCCGGTGCTAGGCCGCAACATTTGGTGCCTCCCAGGTCTCGCTATCGATCCAGTGGAAGCACAGCCGCAGACATTCCGGGATTTTGGCCGCGCGGTCGATATGGCGGAGATTGCCCGTGTCCCCGCGCGCGAAGGAGCCGGCGGCGGAAACTGAAATGGCGGCAAACTTCACCTCGCTGAAGATGCGGTAGAACAGGATGTTCCGGCGGGGGATGCCAAGCCCGTGAACCTGCGCGAATTCGTCAAGGCTCATGAAACGCTCCGGGCTCCACAACGCGCGGTAGGTCCAGGCAATGTCCTCGGCCGGATCGCCGATATGCGCCATTTCCCAATCAAGCAGGGCATTGATCTTGCCGCCCTCAAAAAGGAAATTGCCAGGGCGAAGGTCGCCGTGGATCAGGCTGAGACGGGAAGGGGCCGGCAGATGGGCCTTCAACCAGCGGAACAGGTGCGCGAGCGCGGGGAGGGGTTCGAGACGGTGGGCGAGGAAGCGGGATTCCCAGAGCAGGATTTCGTCAAGCGGGTTCCTCGCCGGCAGACCCGCTGCGGCCCAATCGAACATGTGAACGCCGGCAATCGCCTTGGCCAGAACCCCGGTCGCGGTCCGACCCGTAGCCCTGTCAAGCTTCAGAAACTCGACTGCTCCTGCCTGCCCGTCCATCCGTTCAAGCACCAGAGCGGGGCCTCCCGCCACCGCACCGTCAGCATCCAGAACCAGGGCGGCGGGGACGCACAGCCCGTGCCCGGTCATTGCCCGCAATATCCGGTATTCCTCGGCCGTATCGGACTCGACATGCTTGCCCGCCACCTGCGCGAGGAGGATGCACGGCCGCACCGTCCTGTCCGTGGACACAGCGTCAAACGACCAGGCCCGCCGCGCATTGCCGCCCGAAACCAACTGCAAATCCGCAATCGTCACCCCGCCGCCCAGCAGCGCGGCGAGCCGGTCCGCGAGTCCCGGCTCGCTCACCGTGTTCCCGCCGAGACGCGGATGACTTCGCCGGTAATTGCGTCGGACAAAGGTTCGAGGAGGAAGGCGATCATCTCCGCCTCATCATCTACCGTCGCGAACTTGCCGAGTGCGGTCGCTGCGAGATGGCGCTCGACATAGGCCCCGCCGAAGGTTTCGGTCACCCTGTCGCTGAACACCAGGCCGGGGGCGACGGCATTGACCCGGATGCCGCTCTTGCCGAGCAGCAGGCTGAGCGTCTGCGTCAGCCCGACCACGGCCGCTTTGGCCGCGTTATAAGCTGCATCGCCAAGGTCATGCCGGTTGGCAAATGCCGCGAGCGAGGCGATGTTGACGATCTTGCCGTAGCCCTTCTTGACGAAATGCGCCTCGCTGTGCTTGGCCATCAGGAAGGCGGTGTCGACGTTGACCTGAAAGGTTCGGCGGAAATAGGCGAGTTCGATCTGGGCGAGCGGGCGGTCCATCGATTCCGCCACGATATCGATCATCCCGCCGGCGATATTGGCGACCCCGTGAAGATCGCCGAAGGTTGCGAGGGCGCAGGCAACCGCCGCCCTGGCCTCGTCATCGACGGAAATATCGGCGCGGTAGGTTGCCAGCTTGCCGGGAAGGCCGGCGCATGATGCGGCGAAGGTGTCGAGCCGGCGCTGGCTGATATCCACGCCCAGCACATTGCTGCCGGCGCTGAGCAGGCGCTTTGCCGCCGCCCCGCCAATCCCCCCGGCCGCGCCAGTAACGATATAGGTCCGCACCTCAGACATAGGACACCGGATTGAAATTGGGCGGGCGCTTTTCCTTGAGCGCGTCCAGCCCCTCGCGCGCCTCCGGACCGGTGAAGCCCAATATCCCGAAGGCGAGTGACGCCTCGAACGCGGGCCAGGCCGCCTTCATCCAGTTGTTGAGCGACAGCTTGGTCCAGCGCACGGCAGCGGGCGGTCCTTTGGCGAGGCGTGTCGCGATCTCCAGCGCGCGCGGCACGCATTCCTCGTCGGGCACGCAAAAACTGACCAGGCCGATCCGCTCGGCCTCGGGGGCGGGGATGGCTTCGCTGGTCATCAGATAATATTTGGCCTTGGCCATGCTGGTGAGCAGCGGCCAGATCGCCACCGCGTGATCGTCCGCCGCAACGCCCAGCGCCGTATGGCCATCGACCAGCTTGGCAGACTGCGCCGCGACCGAAACGTCCGCGAGCAAGGCTACCGCCAGGCCGCCGCCCGCTGCCGCGCCATTGATCGCGGAGACAATCGGCTTGGAGCAGTTGATCATCGCATCGACCATCCGCCGCCCGTCCTTCCACATCTTCATGCGGAAATCATTGTCGGAGATGATCTCCTCGACCATGTCAAATTCGCCGCCGGCGGAAAACGCACGACCTTCGCCGGTGATGAGCACCGCGTTCACATCGGGGTCCTGATCGATCAGCGCCCAGATTCCCGCCAGATCATGATGCAGCGTATAATCCATCGCATTCATCTTGCCCCGGGATATGGTAATCCGCAGCACACGTTCGGCTGGCCAATCGAGCTTGAGGCTGGCATATTCG
>JANMCD010000164.1:0-2556 GCA_031360905.1 Novosphingobium sp. | reverse complement strand
CGGACATCACGGCGGAAGCCTCGACCATTCTGGACAGCGCGGTCACGGCTTATGGCAGCTGCGAACGCATCCCGGTGATGATCGCCGGTTACACCGACCGCTCGGGCAGCCCGTCCTACAACCAGGGCCTGTCCGAACGGCGTGCCGGTTCGGTGCGCGGCTATCTGACCGGTCGCGGCGTGCCGGACGGAGGCATCACCACCCAGGGCTTCGGCGAAAGCAACAACCGCGTGCCGACTTCGGACGGCGTGCGCGAGTTGCAGAACCGCCGGGTGGAAATCACCTACGGGCCCGGCTCGGGAATGTAAGCTGCGCACTATGGGAACACACAAAGGGGGTCGGCGAAATCCGGTCCCCTTTTTGTTTTTGTTCGCTGGCGCGTGATTTTCCGGGCTAAGGGCAGTTTGTGCCGCCATGCAGTAAAGGAGCGATGCGACGATGAAGTGGTCGACAGGCGTGGCAACGCTGACACTCGCCTTTGGCTTCGCCGTAGTATGGGCGGTCCCGCTTGCCGGCCAGCAACAGCCCGATGGTGCGGCGCTGTATCAGGCCCAGTGTGCCGGCTGCCACGGCAAGGACTTGAAAGGCGCGATGGGCCCGCCGATCACGGGGGAAGGTTTCGCGGCGCGTTGGCGTGAGGCAGGATTTGAGGCGCTGCTCCTGAAAATCGGCAAGACCATGCCGCCGACCGCTCCCGGCAGTCTGGCGCCCGAAGTCACGCGCGCAATTGCTACCCATGTCGCTAGCGTCAACTCGATCGCGCTCGCAGGAGCAGCCCAGCCGGCCGCGGTGCTCTCCAGCGAGGCTGACGCCCCCAAGCCGGATGGCAATCTCGATCAGGTGATCAATCACGACGAGGCCTGGAAGGCGGTCATGGATGCCCGCGCGGCGCGGCTTGCCGGGCTTTCCACGGTAACCGAAGCGATGCTGCGCAACCCGCCCGATGCCGACTGGTTGCAGTGGCGGCGCACCGACGATGGTCATGGTTTCAGCCCGCTCACCCTGATTAATTCAGGCAATGTCGGCGATCTTACCCTGGCCTGGTCGGCGGCGTTGGCCAATGGTTCGAACGGGATCACGCCGCTATTCCATGACGGCGTCTTGTTCGCGAATTCGAACGGCATCGTCCAAGCCTTCGATGTCAGGACTGGCGACGCGCTGTGGTCATTCGATCGCCCGGTAACGATCCCGATGTTCGGAGCGCCTGCCACCCAGCCCCGCGCCATCGCCATCTACGGCGACAACCTTTATGTCCCGACGATCGATAACCACATGCTCGCCATCGACATGCGCAGCGGCAAGCTGGTGTGGGACCGCTTGATCGAAAAGTCGCGCTCGACGCTGCGCATCAATGGCGGCCCGATCGTCGTGCGCGGCAAGGTCATCCAGGGCATGACCGGTTGCGCCGGGGCGGAAGAACCGGGCCAGTGCTTCATCGTCGGGCTCGATGCCGCCACTGGGGCAGAGGCCTGGCGCTTCTACACGATTCCGCGCGCCGGCGAGCCTGGCTTCGACACCTGGAACAATGCGCCGGTCGACAAGCGCAACGGCGGCTCGGTGTGGGTCGCGGGCACTTATGACGCGGTGAACAACAATGTTCTGTTCGGTGCAGGCCAGACCTATCATATCGCGCCGTTGATGACGCCGGGCAAGCGCAACAAGGACGCGCTCTATACCGACAGCACGCTGGCGCTCAATCCCGATACCGGTAAGCTCAGCTGGCACTACCAGCACATGCAGCGCGACGTGTGGGACATGGACTGGGTCTACGAACGACAGATCGTCAGCCTGCCGGGTCGCAAAGGTCCGCGCCGGGCGGTGATGACTATGGGCAAGCTCGGCATCCTCGACGTGATCGACGCGCGAACCGGCAAATATATCATGTCCTACGATGCCGGGCTGCAAAACCTCGTTACCCGGATCGATCCGGTTTCTGGCCGGAAGGTCACCGATCCGGCGCTTGAGCCCGATCCGGGCGTGTACAAAAAGTTCTGCCCTTATGCCACCGGCGCGCGCAACTGGCCTGCCACCAGCTACGACGCGCGCAGCGGCACAGTTTACATGCCCTACTTCAATAGTTGTCAGAACTATGTGTGGGCTAAGGGTGAAGCCTATGACATCCGCTACGGCGTCGATGTGCCGCGCAACAATCCCGGTAAGATCGGCGGCATGATGGCCATCGACGTTGCCGGCAAGACGCAGCGCTGGAACACCCGCCAGCGCGCGCCGACATCGGCGGCGGCGCTGGCCACGGCGGGCAATGTCGTATTCGGCGGCAGCCGTGACCGCCGGTTCAAGGCTTATGACGCCGCCACCGGCACTGTCCTGTGGGAAACCCGGCTGGACCAGATGCCAAGTTCCACGCCGATCACCTTCGCCATCGATGGCGAGCAATATGTCGCAGTGACGACCGGCGGGGGCAATTCGGTCGATATTCTGGTTTCGACGCTGACGCCGGAAATCGAATCGGCCAATGGCGGGGTGCGGCTGTGGGTGTTCAAGCTGAAAAGCAAGTAAAAGGCGGAACAACGCGATGATCAGGCTGGTCCATCTGCT
>JANMCD010000133.1:0-3938 GCA_031360905.1 Novosphingobium sp. | reverse complement strand
GGGGTGGCTTTTTGTTGCTCGGGGGGGTTGGCGTTGGGGGGGGGGTGCTTTTTGTGCTGGGGGGGGGGGGGGGGGGGGGGGCGGCCCCCCCCCCCCCGTGGGGGGGGGGGGGGGGGGGGGGGCCCTGTCGGTCAGGCGCAGCGTTCAGCCGACAAACCCCACCCCAACCCCTCCCCTGAAGGGGAGGGGCTAGCGCAAGGCAAGATGAAAGGCGTGGCCCACCCGCCGGGCCGCATCGTCTTCTCCGAAAAATTCGCCTGCCCGGTCTCCGGCTTCACGCTCGAGGCGATCGAGCCCCGCCTGTTCTCGTTCAACGCCCCCCAGGGCGCCTGCCCGGCCTGCGACGGGCTGGGCGAGAAACTGCTGTTCGATCCGCAACTGGTGGTGCCGAACGAGGCGCTCAGCCTCAAGCAGGGCGCTGTCGTCCCCTGGGCCAAGTCCAATCCGCCAAGCCCCTATTACATGCAGGTGCTGGGCAGCCTCGCCAGCGAATTCGGCTTCAACCTGACGACCCCCTGGCAAGATTTGGCTGGCGAAGTAAAATTCGTCATCCTCCACGGCACCGGTGGCAAGCCGGTGCCGCTGACCTTTCAGGACGGGCGCAAGAGCTATACGGTGAAAAAGGCGTTTGAGGGTGTAATCGGCAATCTCAACCGCCGCATGCTGCAGACCGAGAGCGCCTGGATGCGCGAGGAACTGGGCAAGTACCAGACCGCACAAGCCTGCGAGACCTGCGAGGGCAAGCGGCTCAAGCCCGAGGCGCTGAGCGTTAAGGTGGCGATGCAGGACATCTCTTCGGTCACCCGCCTGTCGGTGTCGGATGCGCTCGCCTGGTTTTCCACGCTCGACGCGCAGTTAACCGCGCAGCAAAGCCAGATCGCCCGGGCCATTCTCAAGGAAATCGTCGAACGGCTCGGCTTCCTCAACAATGTCGGCCTCGATTATCTGAACCTCGACCGCACGTCAGGCACCCTCTCGGGCGGCGAAAGCCAGCGCATCCGGCTTGCCAGCCAGATCGGCTCGGGCCTCTCCGGTGTGCTCTATGTGCTCGACGAGCCCAGCATCGGCCTCCACCAGCGCGATAACGACCGGCTGCTGGAAACCCTCAAACGCCTGCGCGATCTTGGCAATACGGTGATCGTCGTCGAGCATGACGAGGACGCCATCCGCCACGCCGACCACATCCTCGACCTCGGCCCCGGCGCCGGGGTGCATGGCGGCGAGATCGTCGCGCAGGGCACGCTGGCCGACATCCTCCAGTGCCAGGACAGCCTCACCGCCCAGTATCTCACCGGCGCGCGGCGGATCGAAGTGCCCACGCGCCGCCGCAAGGGCAACGGCCACAAGATCACCGTCAAGGGCGCGCGGGCCAACAATTTGCGTGACGTTACCGCCACGATCCCGCTCGGCATCTTCACCTGCGTCACCGGCCTGTCGGGCAGCGGCAAGTCGAGCCTGATCCTCGACACGCTCTACGCCGGGGCCGCCCGGGCGCTCAACGGCGCGCGCATCATCGCCGGGCCGCACGACAAGATCACGGGCCTCGAATATTGCGACAAGGTGATCGAGATCGACCAGTCGCCGATCGGCCGTACCCCGCGTTCCAACCCCGCGACCTACACCGGCGCCTTCACCCAGATCCGCGACTGGTTCGCCGGCCTGCCCGAAAGCGGCGCGCGCGGCTACAAGCCCGGCCGGTTCAGCTTCAACGTCAAGGGCGGGCGCTGCGAGGTGTGCCACGGCGACGGGCTGATCAAGATCGAGATGCACTTCCTGCCCGACGTCTATGTCACCTGCGAGGAATGCGGCGGCAAGCGCTACAACCGCGAGACGCTGGAGGTGAAGTTCAAGGGCCTCAGCATCGCCGGCGTGCTCGACATGACGATCGAGGATGCAGAAGTCTTCTTCAAGGCGGTGCCGCCGATCCGCGACAAGATGCATATGCTGAACGAGGTTGGCCTGGGTTACGTCAAGGTCGGCCAGCAGGCGACGACGCTCTCGGGCGGCGAGGCGCAGCGGGTCAAGCTGGCCAAGGAACTCAGCCGCCGCTCGACCGGCCAGACACTCTACATCCTCGACGAGCCGACCACCGGCCTGCATTTCGAGGACGTGCGCAAGCTGCTCGAAGTGCTGCAGCGGCTGGTCGATCAGGGCAACAGCGTCGTGGTGATCGAACACAACCTCGACGTCATCAAGGTCGCCGACTGGATTATCGACCTTGGCCCGGAAGGCGGGGTGCGGGGGGGGGAGATCATCGCCGAGGGCACGCCCGAGGCAGTGGCGGCCAATTCACGCAGCTTTACCGGGCAGTATCTGGCAAGCCTGCTTGAGCGGGCCAAGGAATTCACGAGCGTGGCGGCAGAGTAACGCGCAAAGCGACCTGCCCCGCAAAATTAGCGGAAAACGCGATCGTCGCATCGGGTCGTCGCGCAGGCGCATCGCATCAGCTTTATCGATGGAACTTTGCGTCACGCTGGGCATTTGCCTGCGAGAGGCGGGCGTTTTCCACGATTTAGCCCGCATTTGATCTGGAGACGATCCCTATGAAGACATTTGTAATCCCCGCGGCTGCCGCAGCCGCTATGGCGCTGGTGCTTTCCGTACCGGCCGCAGGCCACGAGGCGCAGGGCGGATCCAAGCTGATGGCGGCGCTGACCGGCGCGGCTGAAACGGCAGCCGGCGATCCAGATGGTGCCGGCACCTTCAGCGGCACGGTCAATCCCGGCCAGATGCAGGTTTGTTACGACCTGATGGTGGTGAACGTCGCGACGCCCACTGCCGCGCATATTCACGAAGCGCCCGCCGGGCAAAACGGACCAGTGGTCGTAACGCTCACTGCCCCTGCAACCGGCAGCTCGGCGGGTTGTGCGACAGTCACGCGCGAACTGGCCAAGGAATTGATGAAGTCGCCCGAGGATTACTACGTCAACGTGCACAACGCCGCCTTCCCCGGCGGCGCGGTTCGCGGACAGCTTTCGAAGTAGCCGCCGAGCCGGCGGAGCGCATGCCGCCGGACCCTTCGAGCGGTCGTGGAACGGGAGTCCTGCAAGGGGCTCCCGTTTCGCGTATCGGCAGCCGATTAGATCCCGGCGGCGCGCAGGTCAGTGGGAAGGCTGGCTGGGGCGGCAGGATTCGAACCTGCGAATGGCGGCATCAAAAGCCGCTGCCTTACCACTTGGCGACGCCCCAGCAGTGCCGGCGCGCTTAGCGGCTGTTCGGCGGGAAAGGAAGCGCCGATTAGCGCCGTTCAATCCTGGCGATCTCCCGCCAGCGCAGCGTCGGCAAGGTCGGAGAATTTGGTGATGCGCGCCTCGAACCGCAGGCGAATCTTGCCAGTGGCACCGTGGCGCTGTTTGCCGACGATCAGTTCGGCAAGACCGTTGATCCGCTCCATTTCTTCGTACCATGCGGCATGGATTTCGTGGGTCTTGACATCGTCGCCATCGACCGGCTGCTTGGGCTCGCGGGCGGCGACGTAATAGTCCTCGCGGTAGACGAACCAGACCATGTCCGCGTCCTGTTCGATTGAACCGGATTCGCGCAGGTCCGACAGCATCGGCCGCTTGTCCTCGCGTTGTTCCACCGCGCGGCTGAGCTGCGACAGCGCGATCACCGGCACCGAGAGTTCCTTGGCCAGCGTCTTGAGGCCGCGGCTGATCTCCGAAATCTCGTTGACGCGGTTATCGCTGGCGCGGCCCGAACCCTGCAGCAGCTGCAGGTAATCGACGATGATCAGGCCGATGTTGAACCGCCGCTTGAGCCGCCGTGCGCGCGTGCGCAGCGCCGAAATCGACAGTGCCGGGGTATCGTCGATATACAGCGGCAGTTCGGCCAGGCGCTGGCTGGCGAACGAGAGCTGCTGGAAATCGTCGCGGCTGATCTTGCCCATCCGCAGTGCTTCGGAACTGATCCCCGATTGTTCGGCCAGGATACGCGTG
>JANMCD010000081.1:0-3570 GCA_031360905.1 Novosphingobium sp. | reverse complement strand
CAGGGGAGCCGCGTCAATGACCCCCTCAGCCCGCGTCCAGGCCGCCATCGAAATCCTCGATCTCGTGATCGCCTCCGCCCGCACCAACGGTCCGCCGGCCGACCGCATCATTGCCGATTGGTTTCGCATCCGCCGCTTTGCAGGAAGCGGCGACCGCCGGGCAGTGCGCGAACTTGCCTATCAGGCGATCCGGGGCTGCGGCGAACTGCCGGCAACCGGCCGTTCGGCGATGCTGCGGATAGCGCAGGGCGACCTCGCCCTCGCCGCGCTGTTTGACGGCTCGCACCACGCGCCCCGGCCAATCGACCAGGCCGAGCCGGTCGCCGCCGCCGGTCTTGCACCGGGCTGGTTGGAGGCCGCGCTCGCCGCGTCCGGTATCGCTGGCGAGGAGGCTGAGGCGCTGCTCTCTCGCGCGCCCCTTGATCTAAGGATCAACACCTTGAAGGGCGGGCGCGATAGTCTCGAAGTTCCAGTCGACGCTGCCCCCACGCTCGCCCGCAATGCAATTCGGCTGCCGTTGGGCACGCCGGTCGAACAATGGGACGCCTACCGCGACGGCCGCATCGAAATCCAGGATAGCGCCTCGCAGCTCGTCGGCGAAGCAATGGCGGCGCGGCCGGGCGAAACCATCATCGACCTTTGTGCCGGGGCAGGGGGGAAGACGCTGGCGCTGGCTGCGGCGATGGAAAACCAGGGGCGGCTGATCGCCTGCGACATCGATCGCGGGCGGCTTTCGCGCCTTGGTCCCCGGGCGGAGCGGGCCGGGGCGACGATGATCGAGACGCTGCTGCTCGATCCCGGCCGCGAAGCGGCGGAGCTCGGACGGTGGCAGGGCGCGGCGGATGCGGTGCTGGTCGATGCGCCGTGCTCGGGCACCGGCACCTGGCGCCGCAATCCCGAAGCGCGCTGGCGGCTCAGCGAGGCGCGGCTTGGCGCCCATGTTGCCGCACAGTCCCGCCTGCTCGATCTCGCTGCGAGCCTGGTGCGGCCGGGCGGGCGGCTGGTCTATGCCACGTGTTCGCTGCTCGACAGGGAGGGCGCGGACCAGATTTCCGCCTTCCTTACCCGCCATGGCGATTGGCGGGCGGAACCGCTGCCGGGTCCCGCAGGTTTACCGCGCGGTTCAGGATTTCGCTTAACTCCGTATCACCACGGGACTGACGGGTTTTTCATCGCACGTTTATCGCCAATATGTTAAGCCGTGTGCAGATGAACCGTCCTGTGCGACCATCGCGGAATGCCCTCAGGGAGATATTGATGCGTTACTACCCCGCCGCGCTTGCCCTTTCCCTGCTTGCCGGATTGTCGGCCAGTGCCGGCTTCTCGGCCGACCCGCAGCCGGTTGACCCGCGCGCCGTAGCGCTGCTTGCGCAGGGCCGTGCCGATCTGACCGCAGGGCGCATCGACCCGGCGATCGACGCCTATGAGGCGGCGCTGGCCATCCACCCAGGCAGTGTCTCGATCCTTCTCGATCTGGCCGAAGCGACCCGCCGGCAGGGCATGCAGGGCAAGGCGCTGCATTATTACCGCGAGGCGCTCGAGACCGATCCGCAGAACCTGCAAGCGATTTCGGGCGAAGGCGCGGCGCTGGTCGAAAAGGGCGCGGTCGAGAAGGCGCGGCGCAATCTTGCCCGGCTCCAGGGCCTGTGCGGCGATTCGTGCGAGCCCTCCCGCCAGCTCGCCGCCGCCATCGCGAAAGGCCCCGCAGTGCGAGTGGTCACCGCCCAGCAGGTGAAGTCGGTGCCGGTCGTTACGGAGAATTGAGGAACAGGCCGACCCGTTCGACACCTTAAATCAGCGCCCGGAACTCATCCAATACCGCCCGGTAAACCCGCCTTTTGAATGGCACGATCAGGTCGGGCAGCAGTTCAGGGGCGATCCATTTCCATTCGCAGAATTCCGCCGGATCATGCGCGTCGAGCCTGATGTCCTCGTCCTGCCCGGCGAAGCGGGCAAGCAGCCAATGCTGCCGCTGGCCGCGATACTGGCCTTTCCACAGCTTGCCGACCAATTCTTCCGGAAGGTCGTAGAGCAGCTCTTCGCGCAACTGGCCGATCAGCGTGACGTGGGCCTGGGTAACGCCGGTTTCTTCCCAGAGTTCGCGAAGGGCGGCGGCGTGGAGATCTTCGCCGTCGTCGATGCCTCCCTGCGGCATCTGCCAAAAATCGCCCTCGCGGTTATCGATCCGCTTGCCAACGAAAGCGTGGCCATCGGCGTTGACCAGCATCACCCCGACGCAGGGGCGATAGGGCAGTGCAGAAATGTCGGTCACAGCGGCGGAATTTCCCTTATGGAAGCGGCGATGTTCAGGCAAACGCAATGATTTTGGGCACAAGTTGCTTGCAGGTCCATTAGGCGGTCGATTGCCGCTTGACTAGCGGGACGCAGGGGCGTTTTGCCTGTGCATCCATTTGTACCCTGACAGATTTTCTGAATTGTAGGTTTGCACAGGGTGCCTAATGGGCAAATGAGCGGTAACCCAATTGCCGCTGACAGAGGATGGAAATGGCGACGATCCTGGCAGACAGCACTTCCGCGGCAAGTCCGCGCGGCTCCGCAGCTCCCGAAGCGGTCGTAGTCCGTTTCGCCGGCGATTCCGGCGACGGCATGCAGCTGACCGGGGGGCAGTTCACCCTGTCGACCGCGCTGGCCGGCAACGACCTTGCTACCTTCCCCGATTTTCCGGCGGAAATCCGCGCGCCGCAGGGCACCCTGTTCGGCGTTTCTGCCTTTCAGATCAATTTCGGCTCGATCGACATCACCACCGCCGGCGATGCGCCCGATGTGCTGGTGGCGATGAACCCGGCGGCGCTGAAGACCACTGTCAACGCGCTCAAGCCCGGCGGACTGATCATCGCCGACACCGGCGAGTTCACCAAGCGCAACCTCGACAAGGCGAAATACGACACCAGTCCGATCGATGACGGCAGTCTTGCCAAATGGGATGTGCTGGCCTTCGATATCAGTGCGCTGACCATGCAATCGGTCAAACCATTCGGCCTGAGCAACAAGGACGCACTGCGTTGCAAGAACATGTGGACGCTGGGCCTGGCGCTGTGGATGTTCGAACGCGACCGCGCCCCGCTGGTCGCCTGGCTGCAGGGCAAGTTCAAGAAGAACCAGGTGCTCGCCGACGCCAATATCGCCGCGCTAAATGCAGGTCATGCCTACGGCGAGACGGCCGAGATTTCCGGGCCGATGAAGAAGGTCCACCTCGAACCGGTGGCCTCGCCGCCGGGTGTCTACCGCACGGTGACGGGCGCGGAAGCGGTGAGCTACGGGCTGGTCGCCGGCGCGCAGCTGGCCGGCCTCAAGATCTTCTTCGGCGGCTATCCGATTACCCCGGCTTCGGCGATCCTGCACAATCTGGTCAGGATGAAGGAATTCGGCGTCACCACCTTCCAGGCGGAGGATGAGATCGCGGCGATTTGTTCGGCGATCGGTGCGTCCTATGCCGGGCATCTCGGCGTGACGTCTTCGTCCGGACCCGGCATTTCGCTCAAGGGCGAAGCGATGGGGCTGGCGGTGATGACCGAACTGCCGCTGATCATCGTCAATTCGCAGCGCGGC
>JANMCD010000072.1:0-2977 GCA_031360905.1 Novosphingobium sp. | reverse complement strand
TTATTCTACCAGCCGCTGATCGACCTGAAATCGGGCAAGGTGGCGGGCTATGAAGCGCTGGCGCGGTGGACGCATGAGGATCGCGGCGACATCTCCCCGACCGAATTCATCCCGGTCGCCGAGGAAAGCGGGCTGATCCTGCAACTCGGCCGCTGGGCGATGGACACGGCCGCGCAGACGATGGCCGGTTGGGACCGCGAGGTGGGCGAGCAATTGCCGCTGTATGTCGGGGTCAATCTGTCGGCGATCCAGATAGCCCGCGACAATATCGCCGAGGTGGTCGAAAGCGCGCTCCGGTCGAGCGGGCTGGATGGCAAGCGGCTGACGCTCGAGCTGACCGAAAGCTCGATCGTGCAGGACCCGGGCCGCGCGATGCGCGTGTTCGAGGCGTTGAAGAACCTCGACGCGACGGTGGCGATGGACGATTTCGGCACCGGCTATTCAAGCCTCGCCTACCTCCAGCGACTGCCGATCGACGTGCTCAAGATCGACCGCAGCTTCGTCACCGGGATGATGGTCGATCCCGACAGCGTGGCGATCGTCCGCGCGGTGCTCAGCCTGGCCGAAGCGCTTGGCATGAAAACTACCGCGGAGGGCGTCGAGACGGTCGAACTGGCGACGACGCTGGCGGCATTGGGCTGCACCAGCGGGCAGGGTTATTATTACGCCAAGCCGCTGCAGGCCGACGCCGCGCTGGACTATTGGAAGGCGCGGCGGGGTAGCCCCGGCTGCGCCACTACGGCGTAACGGGATTAGGCCGCCAATCGCTCTGGCCCCAGCTTCCCTTGCCAGTCAGCGCATTCCTGCCGCCCACGCAATTCGACCCCTCAACCATGATGAATGTCCCGCCCTTCGCCGGCGGGGTCTGATAGATGAATTGCGTGTCGTCCGGCGAAAAATGAAACGTCGACCCGGTGACGCAGAGCGCCGCCGTACCGGTTGTGCTCGTGTCGCTGGCGAAGTCGATGAGCTTCGGCGCCAGCGGGGAACCGAAGGCCAGCCTGTCGCCAGTGCGGGCAACATCGAAGGAGCTGAGGTCGGTGAGCGGTCCGAAGTCGGCCGCCTGCCCATTAGCCATGTCGCGCCGCCTAAGGCGCATGTCGCCCGAGTTGAACACGCTCTCCTCGTCGTAATAAAGGTGAGTGCCGGTCCGGCTCCAGCGCACCCGGTTAGTCGAGACGGTCGAAAAGAGGGGGGCCGGAGCGCTGCCCGGCGTGTAACTCCATATTGCGAACTGGCCGGAACAGGCGACGATGAACACCAGCGATCCGTCGCCGCTCGGATGATAATCCGGGTGCCAGGCCTGGCATCCCGAGGGCGTGGTCAAGGGCGTTGCCGCGCCGTTGGGCTGGCCATTGGCATGGAACTTCTGGATCTTGATTCGCCAGTTCTCGCTGAAAGCGATCTCGTTCCCGCCCGGCTTGAGGTCGATCCACTGGATCGCGACTTTCGATGCGCCCTTGTAGACCCTGGTCAGCCCGCTGCCATCGGCATCGACCAGGTAGATTTCATGCCCGTTGCTGACGGATTTGACATAGGCGATCGACGGTCCGCCCGGCGATTGAGCGACGGCGCCAGTGGCGAGGCCGCCCGCAAGCAACGAAACGATGAGTGGACGGAGCATCACGCACCTCCTTGTGATCAGCCGCGCCGTGACCGCCGCAGTCAAGCGACTCACGCCAAGGCCATCAATTTACATTTTGTTAACCCAGGCCTATATCCCCCGTTTGGGGGATGCGTGGTTTGATCGACCAGCTGAGCGCAACCATCGAGAAGATTTATGCCGCGGCGGCAGACGGCAGCCGGTGGGGCGAGGCGTTCGCCGCGGTTGAACGGCTGACCGACTGCGCCGGCGTCGTCGTCAACTTGGTTGCCAAGGAAGGCGTCACCGAAAGCCGGACTTTGTTCGGACCCCGCATTCTTGAGCACGGCAGCAGCAGCGAGGTCGAGGATTACGACCGCGATCTGCTGCCAATCTGCCCGCGCGTGGCAGCCGGAATTGCCCATCCGCACGCACCATATCTGTGCGACCACATGATCATTTCCGAATCCGCGATGGATCGCGATCCCGTCTATGATTGGTATAACCGTCACGGCCTGCGTTACTTCGTCGGATCGACGCTTGGCGAGACGAGCCGCCACCGGCTGATGTGGAGCGTTCAGCGGACACCACACCAAGGCCATGCACAGGACGACGACATCCGATTGTTCGAGTTGCTGAAGCCACATGTCGCGAGGTCGCTGATCCTTGCCGACCAGCTCGGCACGTTGCGATCCCAGCAGCGCTTCACCTCGGCCGTTCTCGAGGCGCTGCCGCAGGCCGTGTTCGCTCTTGATGCGAACGGAACCCTGTTATTCGCCAACGCTGTTGGTCGCGATCTGCTTGCGGCCGCAGATGGTATCAGTGTCGAATCGGGCCGATTGCAGACCTTGCTGCCCCACGACCAAGCGCTGCTGGATTCCATTATCCGTAGTGCCATTGCTCCGGTTAGCGGCTCGTCAAGCGGCTGGGTCAGCATTTCGCGCCGCTCGAGGCGCCTGGCCTATGCGGTGTTCGTCGCTCCGCTTTATGGCGCTGAGGAGGAACTGACTGCGGCTGCAGCCAAGGTCCTCGTGATTGTCCATGATCTTGCCGCACACCGATGCGCCGACGAGCAAATGCTAACCAGTCTGTACGGATTGACCGGAGCCGAAGCGCGGCTCGCAAGTGCACTCAGCGGCGGCCACAGCCTGGAAAGCGCCGCGGCGTTGCTTCGTATCCAGCCTTCGACCGCCCGCACGCATTTGAAGGCAGTGTTCCGCAAGGTCGGCATCAACCGCCAGCAGGATCTGGTGCGGCAGCTCGCATCCTTGTCAGCGGCCGCTCGGGCAATCTGACTTGACCGGGCGCCGTAGCGCGCGCTCGACGATATCGTCGAGGTCGGCGCCCGCCGCGAAGCCGGCGTCGAGCCAGGCCTGTTCGATCGCCTTGAGCGTG
>JANMCD010000054.1:0-16522 GCA_031360905.1 Novosphingobium sp. | reverse complement strand
AACGCTCATCAGCCGGCTGCGGTTGGATGCGAGCCTGTTCGCACCGCCTGCGAAGCGAACTTCGCGCACGATGGGGCGGCCCGCGCAAAAAGGCCCAGCACTGCCAAAACTCAAGACCCTGCTGTCCAACCCGGCGACAAGCTGGACAAGGATCGTCGTCTCCGCCTGGTACGGCCAGGCGGAGGGCAAGGCGATCGAGATAACAACCGACATCGCCATGTGGTACAGGCCGGGCACCCCCGTGCAACCGGTCCGATGGGTACTGGTCCGCGATCCCGACGGAAAGCGCGATCCGCAAGCCTTCTTCAGTACCGACATCACCATCCCGCCCGCGGACATCATCGCTCTATACGTCCGCCGGTGGCAGATCGAGGTCACGTTCGCCGAAACTCGGGCTCACCTCGGTGTCGAGACACAGCGCCAATGGAGTGACCAAGCCATAGCCCGAACCACCCCGGTGCTCCTCGGTCTCTACAGCCTCGTATCGCTATGGGCCTGCGATCTGCTCACCAGCACCAGCATCCCTTATGCCGCCGCGTGGTATCGAAAAACCAGTCTGACGTTCAGTGACGCCATCGGTGCCGTCCGGCTCCAAATCTGGATCGGCGACATTAATCACCGCTCCCCGCCGCACCGCGAACCGCATTATATTCCGGCAAGTCGCGTCATACGTATGGCACAGGCGCTGTGCTTCGCGACCTAAACGTACAAAGTCGAGCTAAGGCGATAAGGTTAAAGTGGAGTAAAGAGCAGGCCTAAGCGATGATCGCGGCTTTCGCGAAGATTGCCTCCTCCGCGCCGCTATTTTGCAAGCTATGTTGTACACCGCCGGCAAGCAATGGCATGATCGGGCCGAAGGAGAATCCCATGCACAAGCGCCTATTAGGCCAGGGCCTCGAAGTTTCAGCAATCGGTCTGGGCTGCATGAGTCTGAGCGGGGGTTACGGGCCGGCGCTGTCGATGGAGGCAGCGGGCGATCTGCTGCGCGCCGCCTATGATCGCGGCGTAACCTTTTTCGACACCGCTGAAGTATACGGTCCGTTCCTCAACGAAAAGCAGGTCGGCAAGGGGCTGGGGCCGATCCGCGACAAGGTGGTCGTCGCCACCAAATTCGGTTTCAAATTCGAGCCTGGCAAATCCCCGCTGGAGGGCAGGGACAGCCGGCCCGAGCATATTCGCGAGGTGGTCGATGCGTCGCTCGGCCGGCTGGGGTTCGATTATATCGACCTGCTCTACCAGCACCGGCTCGATCCGCAGGTGCCGATAGAGGATGTCGCGGGCACAGTCGGCGACCTCATCCGCGAGGGGAAAGTCCGCCACTTCGGTATGTCCGAAGCCGACGCCGACTCGATTCGCCGGGCCCATGCGGTACAGCCGGTGACGGCGCTACAGAGCGAATATTCGCTGTGGACGCGCGATGTTGAAGGCACAATCCTGCCGGTGCTGCGGGAACTGGGCATCGGCTTCGTGCCGTTCAGTCCGCTCGGCCGGGGTTTCCTGACCGGCGGACTCAAGCCGGATTCGTTGCCCGCCAGCGACTGGCGCGCGAAAATGCCGCGGTTTCGCGGCGAGGCTGGGGCGCAGAACTACGCCTTGGTCGAGGCGCTGCGAGTGTTGGCGACAAGCAAGGGGCACACGGTCGGCCAGCTGGCGATTGCCTGGGTGCTGCACCAGGGCGTCGATATTGTGCCGATCCCCGGCACAAGGCGGCTCGACCGGCTGGAGGAGAACATCGGCGCGGCGGAGGTGGTGCTTTCCGCCGCGGATCTCACCGCGATCGATGCGGCGTTCCCCAAGGATGCAGTGGTGGGCGGGCGCTACGCGTGAAGGCGCTAGCCGATCCGGTCGAAGAACTTGCCGCGCTCGGAACCCGCGCCCGGCGGGTGGATAGGCCCAGCCGCGGAGGCAGCATCTGGCGGGAGCCGTCAGTCCGCGCTCAACGCCCGCCGCTCTGGCGGCTGTGTCAGCGGCCTTTGAACTCGGGCTTGCGCTTCTCGCCGAACGCCTTGACTCCCTCGACGAAATCATCCGTCCGGCTGGCGTCGCGCTGACCCAACCGCTCGTTGATCAGCGCGGTCTCCAGACTCGCATCCTCGGCGGCCCAGGCGTTACGCTTGATCAGCGCCAGTGAGGCCGGACCGCCGGCGAGGGCTTGGGCGATCGCCATCGCCGCGCTTTCCACCTCATCGTCGGGCACCAGCTTCGTCACCAGGCCCCATTCGAGCGCCTGCTGACCATAAAGCCGCTCGCCCAGCAGCATCAGCTGCATCGCGCGCACCCGGCCAACCGCGCGGCTGAGCAACCAGGACGAACCGCCGTCCGGCACTAGCCCGACATGCCGGAAAGCCTGGAGGAAGTAGCCGCCCTCGCCGCAGACGATGATGTCGCCTGCCATGGCGATGCCCGCGCCGACACCTGCTGCCGGACCGCGGACGGCGGTGACGATGGGCAGCTCCATGCATTTCATCGCGACGATTACGCGGTTGAATGCGACGTCGAGCAGTGAGCCGACATCACGCATCGGATCGGGGAGCATAGCATTGGCGCTTGCGAGATTAGCGCCCGAGCAGAAGCCCTTGCCCTCACCGGTCAGCAGGACCGCGCGTGCCTCGCTGGCCGCCCGGTCGAGCGCTGCGATGAGCTCGCGGCCCATAAGCTCGCTGCCGGCATTGAGCGTGGCGGGATCGTTGAGCGAAATGCGGGCGACGTCGCCGCTCAGCGAGTAGAGGATTTTTTCGTAGGTCATTTGTCACCTTACCTTTTCCGTTCCCGCCTGGGGAGGGGTTAGAGGAGGGCCTGTCGGGCCAGGTCCGATACGTATCCGGCAAGCGCCTTGTCCACACGCACATTGCCGCCGCCGCCCGGCCGCACATTCCGCTCGGCACCGATGCCAAGCTGCAGCGCATGGGGGTATGCCGCCGGGCGGGCACTGGCGTCGTCCAGCCTGGCAAACTGGTCGCCGGTGAGCCGCAGGTCAAGCGCGTCAAGGCTGCCTTCGAGCTGCTCGGCGCTGCTTGCGCCGACGAACAGCGTGGCGACGGTGGGGCGTTGCAGCAGCCATGCGAGGGCGATCTGCGATTGGCTTGCGCCGCTCTCCCGCGCGATATCGCCTAGACTGTCGATGATGTCGTAAAGCTGGCCTTCGGGCAGAGCGCCGAGAGCGCTGCTGGCTCGCGGCATGGTGCTGAGCGGTGCGCCCGCGCGGCCGTATCTGCCAGAAAGCACGCCGCCGGCAAGCGGCGCCCAGATAAGGCTGGCGACGTTCTGATCCGCGCCCACGGGCAGCAACTCCCATTCGCTGTCGCGCACCGCCAGCGAATAGGCGATCTGGTGCGAGACAAAGCGCGCCCAGCCGTTCCGGTCGGAAGCGGCGAGCGATTTCATCAGCTGCCAGCCCGCGTAGTTCGAGCAGCCAATATAGCGGACCTTGCCTGAGCGGACCAGATCGTCGAGCGTGGACAGAGTTTCTTCAACCGGGGTGCGCCCGTCGAAGCAATGGATCTGGAACAGGTCGATGTAGTCCGTGCCGAGCCGTTTCAGGCTGAGCTCGCAGGCCGCGATCAGATGGTGGCGCGTGGCACCGGTGTCATTCGGGCCGGACCCGCTGCGCAGGCCCGCCTTGGTGGCGAGCAGCACCTGACTGCGCCGCTTTGCCAGGATCTTGCCGAGCAGCTCCTCGGAGCCGGCGTAGCTGTTGGCTGTATCGAAGAAGGTCGCGCCGCGCTCGATTGCAATATCGGCCAGGCGCGCGGCGGTCTTTTCGCCGATGCCTTCCGGCGGATTGGCCTCGGCGCGGAAATTGGCGGTGCCCAGGCCGATGACCGGCACGTTCAGTCCCGAAGCGCCCAGCGATCTGTAGTCCATTTGCCACTCTCCCCGTCCGCACCTGTCGGACGTTGCCACGGTAAGCCGTGTCAGACAATTGCCGCTGCTTCGTCAGGAAGCAAGTGCGGCGAACCGGCGAGCAAGCACCCCGCTGCATGACCGAGCGGAAAGATTGGTTGTGGTATTTCCTACGTATAACCATATAGGTTATAAACGCTGCTCTTGCGATTCGCCGAGGAGCTGAAATGCCATCGAACCCGATACAAAGCGTCACTTACGGGCGAGCCCAGTGAGCGTCGACATCATCGCCAGGAGCCTGGCGCGGGCAGCTACCCCGGTCGCAGCCACTGCAACGGAAATTCCGACCCTGCAGCTGGCGCTGTCGGTGGGTGTGATCCAGACTTCGGGCTATGCCGTGGCCGGCACCGGCGCGGGCCTCTACGTATCCGACGCCCTCGCTACCCTCGCCCTGGCCACCGTGCATCCCCGGTTCTGCAAGCAGTCGCTGGACGGGCGCTACTGGCGCCTGCTGCCGGCTGCCGATGGCCTGATCCACGTCGCGGCGGGCGGGGCGGCGGCGACTGCGAGCGAGAACAATTCCGCGAACCATCAACCGATCATCGACGCGGCGCGGGCCTATTGCGAGGCCATCGCGGCGAGCGGGCTGGCATTCGACGACGGCTATTATTCGATCTGGACGCCGCTGCGCACGGAAACGCCGGCAGCCAACGTCAACTTCAACATCAACGCCAATCAGACCGGCGTGCCGTTCGTGCTCAACAAGCGGCAGATATGGCAGGCCGGGCCGCGCGAGACGTTTTTTGTCCGGCGCAAGACCAACGGCACCGCCACCTCGACCTTCGCCGGCACCCAGCAGCTGACCAGCGGCCAATACTGGCGCGGCGGTATGTTCCTGCTCAAAGGCACGGTTTCCGCCCCCGCCGATCCACTCGACGAGGCGGCCCTGACGCTGCGCGGCAATTGGGATATCGACGGCGGCGTAGGGGTGCGCAGCGGAATTGGGCTGCTCCCGCTTGTCTCGGGCATGTATGTGCTCAACGCAGCGGGCAATGGCTGGGACATTTCCGACAAGCCGGTCTGGGGCGAAAACGACCGTCGCTACGGGGACTTCAATGTCGATGGCTATGCCAAAATTCACGGCTTTCGCGGCGAACTGATCTATCACGGCAACTACGGAGCCATCACGATCCGAGGCACGCTGGACCTCTACGACACCGATGGCAATGGCTTCAACCCTGACAGCCGCACCTTTATCCGGGCCGATACTGTCAACATTCACGATTGCTTCAACGGCATGGAGGCGGGGTCCGGCGACGAGGAAAGCTGGATCCACAACCTGGTCATCAAGGACTGCATCACGGCGGGGACGATGCGCGGCGGGGTATCTTCCTCCACCCTGACTTCGCCCAACCCGACCAACGTGTTCCGCATCGACAATCTGCGGGTGAGCCGCAGCGCCCAGTTCGTCCTTGCCCGCTATACCCACATTGGCGAGGCGGTGATTATGGACAGCCGCTTCGATATTGGCTCAACTGCGGGCGGCACGGACAATGGCCTGGCGGTCAACTCGTCGGTGGACAGCCTCACGATCCTTGCCGACCGCATGAATATCAACCCAGGGGTGCAGTTCGGGGCCGAAAGCGTTACCCCGGGAACAAAGGGCACCCGGCGCAACGTGATCGGGCGGGTGACGTTCATGCGCACCCCCTATGCCATCGCCAACGGCTTTACGATTGTCACTCCCATCACCAGCGGCGGGTACAGCCTGGGCGAGGGCAACTGGATCGGCGAAGTCTGCGGCGAGGCCGACCAGTACCCAACCGGGGCGAATGTCGATCATGCCGTCGGCTATGGCAAGATCGCCATGACGCCCTTGGTCAACGATTTCAGCCTGCTGCACGACCTTACCGCCGTTGCCGATCTGAGCTATAACAACGGGCCGATGTTGCGGGTTTACGAAAGCGGCAACCCGGCAACCGGGCAGAAAGTGGCGACACTGGCCACGGTGGGCCCTGCGTTGAAACCGCCGAACGGCAGCGTGTGGACGATCATCAACGGCGGCTCACGGCCGGTCGTAATTGACACGACCAACACCCGCATGCCGTACAGGGTCATCATACCGAACGGCTCTCGCAACCTCGTGCGCTTCGAGTTCGATGGCACCTTCTGGGGGCTGATCGAGAAGCCGGCCCGGATCAGGGGAACGGCGGTCTACGATCCGGCGAACCTGGTGGACGGGGCGGGGGTCACCACGACGGTCACGGTTGTCGGCGCGGTGCTGGGCATGGCAGCCGGTGCGACGTTCAGCCTTGACCTGCAAGGCGTGATCTTGCTCGCCTGGGTGTCCGCCGCCGACACGGTTTCGGTGCGGTTCCAGAACGAGACCGGCGGGGCCATCGACCTTGCCTCGGCGACGATCACCGCGACGGCGGATTATGTGTGATAATGCGGGGGTGGGCGTCGCGGGGGTAGTTTTTATCGTTCAATCGAGGTTCGGTCGCAGCCAGCGATCGGCCGCGGACAGCTCGATACCGCGCCGCCGGGCATAATCTTCGACCTGGTCGCGGCCGATCCGGGCGACGCCGAAATATTCGGCTTGCGGATGGGCGAAGTAGAAGCCTGAAACCGCCGAAGTCGGCAGCATCGCCTGGCTTTCGGTCAGGGTGATGCCGGCGTTCGCCGTGGCGTCCAGCAGGTCGAACAGGATTGGCTTGAGGCTATGGTCGGGGCAGGCGGGATAGCCGGGCGCAGGGCGGATCCCGCGATATTGCTCGCGGATCAGCGCCTCGTTGGTCAACTGCTCGCCCGGCGCATAGCCCCACAGCGTCGTGCGGACATGCTGATGCAGGCGCTCGGCGAAAGCTTCGGCGAAGCGGTCGGAGAGCGCTTTCAGCAGGATGTCGTTGTAATCGTCATGCGCCGCCTTGAAGCAGGCGAGATGCGGCTCGATGCCGTGAATGCCGACCGCAAAACCGCCGATCCAGTCACCCGCCGGATCGATGAAATCGGCGAGGCAGTAATTGGCCCGGGTTCGGCTTTTCTGGACCTGCTGGCGGAGGAACGGAAGGCGGTTGCCGTCAGCCAGCAGAATGTCGTCCCCGTCGCGGCGGCATTGCCAAAATCCGCAAACCCCCTTTGCGGTTAACCATTTCTCGCCGACGATCCGGTCCAGCATCGCTTGCGCGTCGGCGAACAGCGAGCGCGCGCTTTCGCCGACCACGGGATCGTCCAGGATCGCCGGATAGACCCCCGCCAGTTCCCAGGCGCGGAAAAACGGCGTCCAGTCGATGCACTGGCGCAGGTCGGCAAGATCCCAGTCGGCGAACACATGCAGGCCGGGCTGTGCGGGAGCCGAAGCTTTCTCGGCCATGTCCGGTTTGAAGCTGTTGGCGCGTGCTTCCAAGAGAGAGAGAAGTTTGCTTTGGCCTTTGCCGGCACGGGCCTCGCGCACCGCGTCATAGTCCGAGGCCGTCGCCGCGATGAAGCCCCCGGCCTGCGTGTCCGACAGCAGCTGGCTGGCGACACCCACCGCGCGGCTGGCGTCGAGCACGTGGATCACGGGCCCTACATAGGCCGGATCGATCCGCAGCGCGGTGTGGACCTTGCTGGTCGTCGCGCCGCCGATCAGCAACGGGATGGTGAGGCCCGCGCGCTGCATTTCCTCGGCCACCGTGACCATTTCGTCGAGTGAGGGCGTAATCAGGCCGGACAGGCCGATCATGTCGGCGTCTTCTTTCTGCGCGGTCTCGAGGATCGTCGTCCATGGCACCATCACGCCGAGGTCGATAACCGCGTAGCCATTGCACTGCAGCACCACGCCGACGATGTTCTTACCGATATCGTGGACATCGCCTTTGACCGTCGCCATGACGATCTTGCCCTTTGGCCTGGCGCCGGGCTGTTTCGCCGCCTCGATGAACGGGAGCAGATGGGCGACGGCCTTTTTCATCACCCGGGCCGATTTCACCACTTGCGGCAGGAACATCTTGCCGCTGCCGAACAGGTCGCCGACGACATTCATCCCGTCCATCAGCGGGCCTTCGATCACCTCGATCGGGCGGGCAAAGGCCTGGCGCGCCTCCTCGGTATCCTCGACGACATAGGCGTCGATTCCGCGTACCAGCGCGTGTTCGAGCCGCTTGGCGACTTCCCATCCCCGCCATTCCTCGGCGGCTTTTTCCTGCGCTACATCGGTGCCGCGGAATTTTTCGGCCAGCGTGACGAGCCGCGCGGTCGCGCCTTCGTCGCGGTTGAGAATCACATTCTCGCAGGCCTGCCGCAGTTCGGGATCGATCTGGTCGTACACATCCAGCTGGCCGGCGTTGACGATGGCCATGTCCAGCCCCGCCGGGATGGCATGGTAGAGGAAGACCGAATGCATCGCGCGGCGCACCGGCTCGTTGCCGCGAAAGCTGAACGAAAGGTTGGAGAGTCCGCCCGAGAAATGGACATGCGGGCAGCGCTGCCGGATTTCCCTGACCGCTTCGATGAAATCGACGGCGTAATTGTTGTGCTCCTCGATACCGGTGGCGACGGCGAAGATATTGGCGTCGAAGATGATGTCTTCGGGCCAAAAGCCGATGCCGGTGAGAAGCTTGTAAGCCCGCTCGCAGATATCGACCTTGCGCTGCTTCGTGTCGGCCTGGCCCTTCTCGTCGAACGCCATAACCACTACCGCCGCGCCATAATCCATGCATGTGCGGGCCTGTTCGAGGAATGCCTCTTCGCCCTCTTTCATGCTGATCGAATTTACGATCGGTTTGCCTGAAACGCATTTCAGCCCAGCCTCGATCACGGCGAACTTCGAACTGTCGATCATCACCGGCACCCGGGCGATGTCGGGCTCGGCGGCGATCAGCTTGAGGAACGTGGTCATGGCGTGGACCGCGTCGAGCAGCCCTTCGTCCATGTTGACGTCGATCACCTGCGCGCCGTTCTCGACCTGCTGGCGCGCGACTTCCACTGCCTTCGCGTAGTCATCCGCGAGGATGAGCTTTTTGAACGCGGCCGAGCCGGTGACGTTGGTGCGTTCGCCGATGTTGACGAAACGGGCGGAGGATGGGGTCTGGTTCATTTTTGTCCTTCTCCCTTCCCGCAAGCGGGAGGGGGATTCACGCCGCCATCACGAACGGTTCCAGCCCAGCCAGCCGCGTCACCGGCTCCAGCTCCGGCAGCTTGCGCGGCGGCAGCCCGGTAACCGCCTTCGCCATCGCCGCGATATGCGCCGGGGTCGAGCCGCAGCAGCCGCCGAGGATGTTGACCTGGCCGGCTTCGGCCCATTCCCGCACCAGTCCCGCCGTGGTGTCGGGCATCTCGTCATAGGCGCCAAGCTCGTTGGGCAGCCCGGCGTTGGGATAGACCATGATCAGCGTGTCGGCGATTTCGGACAGCACCTTGACATGCGGGCGCAGCTGACTTGCGCCGAACGAGCAGTTCAGGCCGATGGTCACCGGCTTGGCGTGGCGCACCGCATGCCAGAAAGCCTCGACCGTGTGCCCCGACAAATTGCGCCCCGACAGGTCGGTCAGCGTCATCGACAGCATGATCGGCACCTCGCGGCCAAGTTCGCGTTCCAGCCGCTTGACCGCCATCACCCCGGCCTTGGCGTTGAGCGTATCGAAAACCGTCTCGATCAGGATGAAGTCCGCGCCGCCCTCGATCAGCGCCGCCGCCTGCTCATGATAGACGTCGACCAGCGTGTCCCAGTCGATCTCGCGGTAGCCGGGATCGTTGACGTCGGGCGATAGCGAAAGCGTCTTGTTGGTCGGCCCGATTGCGCCGGCAACGAAACGCGGGCGGCTGTCCTTCGTCTGATATTCGGCCGCAATCCGCCGGGCGAGCCGGGCTGCGGCGAGGTTGATCTCGCGCACCAGATGTTCCGCAGCGTAATCCGCCTGGCTGATCCGGTTGGCGGAAAAGGTGTTGGTCTCGGCGATGTCGGCACCGGCTTCGAAATAGGCCCGGTGGATCGTCTCGATCACGTCCGGCCGGGTCAGCACCAGAATGTCATTGTTGCCCTTCTGGTCCTTCGCCAACCCCAGCGTCCCGGCATAATCGGCTTCGGCCAGCTTCCAGCCCTGGATTTCGGTGCCGAAAGCGCCGTCGGTGATGAGGACGCGCTTGGCCGCTTCGTCCAGCAATTGCTCTCGCGCGTTCACGGGGTTGTCTCCTTGGGGCGCAGTCCCAGCAGATGGCAGATCGCATAAGCCTGCTCCGCCCGGTTGAGCGTATAGAAGTGGAAATCGCGCACGCCGCCATCGTAGAGCTGGCGGCAGAATTCGGCGGCGACGGTCGCGGCGACCAGTTCGCGCACGCCGGGCCGCGCATCGAGCGTTTCGAACATCCGCTCCATCCATGGCGGGATCGTTGTGTTGGCCGACATCCGGCGGATCGCGGCGAAGCTGGTCACCGGCATGATCCCGGGTACGATCGGCGCGGTGATGCCGGCGGCGAGTGCCTTGTCGAGGAAGCGGAAGTAGACGTCGCTCGAAAAGAAGAACTGGGTGATCGCGCGGCTCGCTCCGGCGTCGATCTTGCGCTTCAGATTATCGAGATCGGCCGCGGCCCCGGTCGCCTCGGGATGGACTTCGGGATAAGCGGCGACCGAAATCTCGAAATCGTGCATCGCCCGCAGACCTGCCACTAGCTCGGCCGCACTGGCATAGCCGTCCGGGTGGGGAGTGAAGCGCCCGGCATCGGCTGGCGGCGGATCGCCGCGCAGGGCGACGAGGTGACGCACACCGGCGTCCCAATATTGCCCGGCAACCTCGGCGATTTCGCCCTTGCTGGCGGAGACACAGGTGAGGTGGGCGGCCGGGACCAGATCGGTTTCACGAATGATCCGCTCGACCGTCGCATGGGTGCGCTCGCGGGTGGAGCCGCCGGCGCCATAAGTCACCGACACAAAGCTGGGAGCCAGCGGCGCCAGTTCCAGTATCGCCTTCCACAGCTGCTCCTCCATCTTCTCCGTTTTAGGCGGGAAGAATTCGAAGGAGACGGCCAGACCCCCGCGCGGCGCGGCGAATAGCGGCGCTTCCCGCGCGGCGTCGATCGGAGCGCTCATCGGCGCGCGGTCGTGGGGGTGGTGACAGGCATCATGACGGCGCTGGTGCCCGTTTGCCTGCGCCCCGTCCAGATTTTCACCGTGAGCGGGCGGCCGGGCAGCGCGATTGGCGGATCGGCGGCAAAGCCGGCAGTGCTGAGGAAGGCCAGCATCTGCTCATCGGAAAAGCCGAGGCGGGCATGAGCGAATGCGCTGCGCAGCTCCTCGCGGTCATGCGCGGCGAAATCGATGACCGCGATGCGCCCGCCGGTCCGGGTGACTCGGGCTGCCTCGCCCAGCACGGCGGCGGGATCCTGCGCGTAATGCAGCACCTGGTGGATCAGCACCGTGTCGAAGCTGCCATCGGCGAACGGCAACGCCAGAAAATCGCCCTGGACCAGATCGACGCGGTCCGCCGACAGGCCCTGGAGCCGGGCGCGCGCCAGCCGCAGCATTTCGGGGCTTTTATCGAGGCCGGTGACATGCCGGGAGCGAGGAGCGAAGAGTTCCGCCATGCGCCCGGTGCCGGTGCCGATATCGAGCAGAGTGCCGAGCGCACCCTTTCCCAGCGCCCGCGCGAGCGCTTCTTCCACCGGTGCGTCGGGGGCGTGCAGGACCCGCAGCGTATCCCACTCCCCGGCGTGGCGCGCGAAATAGGCGGCGGCGCTGGCTGCGCGCGCGGCGCGGATCGCGGCGAGGTGGCGGCGATCTTCGGCGCATCGGCCCGCAAAGACGGCATCGCCGTGCTCCGCGACGCCAAGCAGCCGCGCGGCCGCTGCGCCCAGCGGCGGCGCGCGGTCCTCACCGATTGCGCTTCTAAGGAACACCCAGCTGCCTTCTTTGCGCCGCTCTGCCAGGTCCGCATCGCAAAGAATCCGGATGTGGCGTGAAATGCGCGGCTGGCTCTGGCCGAGAACCTGGGCCAGTTCCCCGACCGCGAGTTCCATATGGGCAAGCAGGCGCATGATCCTCAGGCGGGTGGGATCGGCGAGGGCACGCAGGAGGGGATCGATCCGCATGGCGAAACATATAAAGAATTCTTTATATGTTTGCAAGACTAGGTTTTGTCGTGGAAATGCGAAGGCCGATCAGCGAATTTGCCATATCAGGTGCGCCGGTCTACAAATGCTGTCGCGAGCTCCGCGACATTGGGGAGTTGGTCCGCGTCATTGTTTTGCAAGGGGTTCTGCATGAAGAAATTTGCATATGTCGCCTCGGTGTCCGCCGCTGTGCTGACGCTCGCCGCTTGCGGCTCATCGGATAGCGCCAGCGAACAGACATCGGCCGAAAATGTCGAGATGCCGGCTGAAGAAGCCATGTCGGGTATGGATGCAACGCCGGTTGCCGATCCCATGGCGGCCCCCGGTGCTGCGGCATCGGCTGCGGCCAGCGACGGTGCCAGCGGCGCGGCGAGCCCCTCCCCGGCGGCTAGCGCCGCGGTTGAGCAGGCCACCAAGGACGCCGAAAAGAAGATGTAACCCGCCGCCCCATTGCGCGAGGCTGATCTTCGCGGCATCACAGCGGTATGGCCGATACGCTGAAGATTACTCTCGCCCAGTTGAACCAGTCGGTCGGCGATCTCGCCGCCAATGCCGCCGGCATGCTCGCTGCGCGGGATCGCGCCGCCAAGGCGCCTGGCGGCGGCTCCGACCTCATCGTTTTCCCCGAACTGCAACTGATTGGCTATCCGCCCGAGGACCTGATTCTCAAACCCGCGCTGATCGAACGCGCCGCTAGCGAACTCGACAAGCTGGCCGCCGCCACCGCCGCCGCCGGCCCGGCAATGCTGGTCGGTTCGGTGTTTGTGCGCGACGGCGCGCTGCACAATGGGGTGGCGCTGCTGGATCAGGGCAAGGTCGCGGCGGTGCGCTTCAAGCATGAACTGCCCAACTACGGAACTTTCGACGAAATGCGGCTGTTCCAGCCAGGCCCGCTGCCCGAGCCGATCGTGCTGCGCGGGACGATGATCGGCGTGCCGATCTGCGAGGATATCTGGCAGCCCGGCGTCTGCCGCCATCTTGCCGATTTCGGGGCCGAACTGTTCGTCTGCGTCAACGGCAGCCCCTATGAGATCGACAAGGATGCGCTGCGGATCGACGGCGTCGCCAAGCGCCGCGCCGCCGCCACCGGCCTGCCGCTGGCCTATCTCAACCGCGTCGGCGGGCAGGACGAGCTGGTGTTCGACGGTGCCAGCTTCGTGGTCAACGGCGACGGCAGTCTCGCGGTGCAGATGAAGGACTGGGAGGAGCAGGAGGTCACCACCTCCTGGACCCGCACCGCCAAGGGCTGGCGCTGCGACCGCGGCGAGATCGCTGCGCTGGCCGACCATCCCGAGGACATCTACACGGCCATGGTCCTGGCGCTGCGCGACTACGTCAACCGCAACCGCTTTCCCGGCGTGGTGCTCGGGCTTTCCGGCGGGATCGACAGCGCCATCTGCGCCGCCATCGCCGCCGATGCGCTGGGGCCGGACCGGGTGTGGTGCGTCATGCTGCCAAGCCGCTTCACCAGCCAGGACAGCCTCGACGACGCCGCCGAATGCGCGAGGCTGATCGGTTGCCGGCACGACACCATCCCGATCCAGGCAGCGGTGACCGGATTCGATGAGATGCTCGCCGGCAGCTTCGCCGACCGCGATGTCGACATTACCGAGGAAAACATGCAGTCGCGCATCCGGGGCGTGACGCTGATGGCGCTTTCGAACAAATTCGGCCCGATGCTGGTGACCACCGGCAACAAGAGCGAGATGAGCGTTGGCTATGCGACGATCTATGGTGATATGGCCGGGGGCTATAATCCGCTGAAAGATGCCTACAAGACTACGGTTTTCGCCATTTCCGAATGGCGCAACCGCCAGTGCCCGAGGATTGGGCTGGGGCCCGACGGACCGGTGATCCCGCAGCGGATTATCACCAAGCCGCCGAGCGCCGAACTGCGCCCCGACCAGAAGGATTCGGATTCGCTGCCGCCTTACGACATGCTCGATCCGATCCTTCGCGGGTTGGTCGAACAGGAGAAGAGCGTCGACCAGCTGGTCTCCGAAGGCTTCGACCGGGCGACGCTGGTGCGCATCGAACGCCTGCTCCACCTCGCCGAATACAAACGCCGCCAGGCCCCGCCGGGGGTGAAGCTGGGCTCGCGCAACTTCGGGCGGGATAGGCGCTATCCGATCACTCATGCGTTCAGGACGGCGTGAAGGCCGTTTGCGAAAATGAATCCGGTTCGCATCATTGCTGGACTTGTGGATGGATTTCGGCTATAATTCTGGCCAGAAAGGTCGCTTTCATGAAACATGTCCCGGTCGCCGCGTTCAAGGACAAGGTTTCACACTATATTGCCCAAGCCGCAGCGGGCGAGGAAATCGTCATCACACGCCATGGCAAGGAGGCGGCGCGGCTTTTACCACCGCAGCGGGACAAGCGGGCTTTGCAAGCTGAGGCGGTTGCGCGGCTTCATGCGCTCGGCCAGCGCATCCTTGTCAATCACGGACCGACTACCTCGGAAGAAATTTCCGCCTGGATCGACGAAGACCGGAAGTGAGCGCCATTGTCGTTGATGCTTCGGCAGTTGGCGCGGCGCTCCTTCCCGACGAGGCTGGCGTTGTCGGAGGCCTGGTTCTCAAACTGTCGGGCGAAGCTGATTTCATTGCACCGCCGCATTGGCCCATCGAATTGATGAGTCTGATATTGAGAGCATCGCGCCGGGGTCGGATAACAGCTGCTGAGCGAGATGAAGCCCGGGGGAGCGCCGCACAAATAATTGAATTTGCCGACATTGATAGTTCCATCGCGGCGGTTCAGGCTCTGGACCTTGCCGTTAGATACAATATGAGCATCTATGATGCGGCCTATCTCGCGTTGGCGAGGAGCAGGCGGCTCCCCTTGCTCACGAAGGACAGGAATTTGCTGCGCATTGCTCCGCAAGAAGAAATCGAGCTTGTCTGGCGACCATGACCATCACCACCCGCTTTGCCCCATCCCCCACCGGCAATCTCCACGTCGGCAATATCCGCACGGCGCTGCATAACTGGCTGCTTGCCAAGCAGGGGGGCGGGCGCTTCCTGCTGCGGATCGACGATACCGATGCCGAACGCAGCCGCGAGGCGTTTGTCGAGGCGATCCGCCTAGACCTCGCCTGGCTCGGCCTTTCGCCCGATGGTGAGGAGCGCCAGTCCGGCCGGTTCGATCTGTATGAGCGGGAATTCCAGCGGCTGGTGGCCTCGGGGCGTGTCTATCGTTGCTACGAGACCGCGCAGGAGCTCGAGCTCAAGCGCAAGGTGCGGCTGGGGCGGGGACTGCCGCCGGTATACGACCGGGCGGCGTTCGAGCTGAGCGAGGCGGATCACGCGGCCAGGGCAGCGGCGGGCGAGGCCCCGCACTGGCGCTTTCGGCTCGACCATAGCCAGCCCATCGCATGGCACGACCGAATCCGCGGGGCCCAGCAGTTCGATCCGGCGCAGTTGTCCGATCCCGTCATCCGCCGCGCGGACGGCTCGTGGCTCTATATGCTGCCCTCGGTGATCGACGACATTGCCATGGGCATCACCGACGTACTGCGCGGCGAGGACCATGTCTCGAACACCGCCACGCAAATGCAGATGTTCGCCGCCCTGAGCGCGGCCTGCCCGCGCTTCGCTCACGAGGCGCTGCTGGTTGGCGCTGAAGGCAAACTTTCCAAACGGCTGGGCTCGCTCGGCATGGCCGAATTGCGCGACGCCGGGATCGAGCCCGAGGCGCTGATCGCGCTGCTGGCGCGGCTGGGCACGTCCGATCCGGTCGATCCCGCGCTTGGCGCCGAAGCGCTGGCAGCCAGCTTCGACCTCGCCCGCTTCGGCCGCGCGCCGGCGCGCTTCGACGAGGCCGAACTGCACCGGATCAACGCCGCCATCGTCCACCGCCTGCCCTATGCCCGCGTGGCCCATCTGCTGCCCGAGGGGATGAGCGAGGCGGGCTGGGAGGCCATCCGCCCCAACCTCGCCCATATCGGCGAGACGGGCGAATGGTGGCAGGTGGTGACCGGGCCGGTCGCACAGCCCGAGTTCGACGCCGCGACGCGAGACTTTCTCGCTGCGGCGGCTGATGCGCTGGAAGCTGTGGAATGGAGCGAAGATCCCTGGCACGCGCTGACGTCCGCGCTCAAGGAAGCGACGGGCCGCAAAGGCAAGGCCCTGTTCCTGCCGTTACGCCAGGCGCTCACTGGGCAAGATCACGGGCCAGAGATGGCGGCGCTGCTGCCGCTGATCGGGCGGGAAGCGGCGGTGGCGCGGTTGCGGGCGAATGGGGTCGGCTAACCGCCTGCAAGTTCGGCTTGCGCCCGATTTCTGTCATGGCCCGCTCAATGTGCATGCCTGGAACCATGGCCTGCCCAATCTATTTGATATAATATATCATATCGGTTAGATGGGCGCCTTCTCTGGGAAGTTCAAATGCGCCTGTTCGCAATTCTTCTGGCTTCATCTGCTCTCGTCGCTGGACCGGTCCTTGCCGAACAAGCGCCGCAACATGGCGACCATGACCCGCTCGGCTCCGACATTGTCGTGACCGGCGTCTATGCGCGTGACCGGTCCGACATTCTTTCGGGAACCTCGGTTCTCACAGGCGACGATCTGAGTCGCGACATGCGCCCGACCATCGG
>JANMCD010000038.1:0-9885 GCA_031360905.1 Novosphingobium sp. | reverse complement strand
CTGCGCGCGCTCCAGCGCCCCGGCGGCAAGGTCGAAGGCGCGGACTTCGTGGCCTGCCTTGACCAGGTTCGCGGCCATGCCGCCGCCCATGTTGCCCAGACCGATGAATGCGATTTTCATGGCGTCAACGCCCCTTCCATACGCCGGCGCGCTTTTCGACAAATGCGGCCATACCCTCGGCCTTGTCCTGGGTCGCGGTGAGTATCTGGAACATGCGGCGTTCGGTCAATAGCCCCTGATCCAGCGTCGTTTCAAACGCGATATTGACCATTTCCTTGTTGATCAACGCCGCGAGAGGCGCCTTCGAGGCGATATCGGCTGCAACCTTGAGCGCTTCATCGAGAAGCTCGGCTAGCGGCACGATCCGCGCGACCAATCCGGCGCGTTCGGCCTCTTCAGCCTTCATCATGCGCCCGGTCAGGCACATGTCCATCGCTTTGGCCTTGCCCACCGCCCGAGTCAGCCGCTGCGATCCACCCATGCCCGGGGCGACACCCAAATTGATCTCGGGTTGGCCGAATTTTGCGGTATCGGCGGCGATGATGAGGTCGGCCATCATCGCCAGTTCGCAGCCGCCACCCAGCGCAAAGCCGTTCACCGCGGCGATCCAGGGTTTGCGGGTAAGCCGAACGATATGGCTGGTCCATTTCGAAAAGAAATCGCCCGCGTAGAATTCGGCTGCGGGCTTGTCCGCCATTTCCTTGATGTCCGCACCGGCGGCAAAAGCCTTGTCGCCGGAGCCCGTGATCACGGCGCAACGCTGCGAGGGATCGGCCTCGAATTTCGCGAAGGCGTCAACCAGCTCCTCAAGAACCTGAAAATTCAGCGCATTCAGCGCCTGCGGGCGATTGATCGTGAACAGTGTGACGGCCCCGCGCTGTTCGACGAGGATGCATTCATAACTCATAGTGGTTTCCACTCCTGGTCGGCCGGCAACGGCGCGAAGATTGAATCGATCAGTTCGCCGGAGACGCCTTCTGGCGTTGCCGGATCCCACTTGGGCGCATTGTCCTTGTCGACGATCACCGCGCGCACGCCCTCGGCGAAATCGGGGCGAGTGAGGACGCGGGCAGCTATGCGGTATTCCATTGCCATATTGTCGGCGAAATCGGTGAGCTTCGCGCTTTCCGCCAGCTGACGCAGTGCGACCTTGCAGGATTGCGGGCTGCGGGTGCGGATCGTCGCCAGCTCCTTGGCCGCCCAGTCGCTGTCTTCGGTTTCGAGCGATGCGATGATGTCCTCCAGCCGGTCGGAGGCGAAGTGCCGGGCGATCAGCGCCGCGTTGCCCTCGATCCGCGCTTCGGGCGGCTTGACAGCCAGCGCGCCCAGCACTCCTGCAATGTCACGGCCTTGCGCGATCCGCTGCTTGGCCTCCGGCAGGTTCTCCGCGGCCAGATAATGCGTCGCGAGGCCAGTCCACAGGCATTCCGCCCCGTCAAGCCGCGCGCCGGTCAGGGCGAGAAACTGGCCTATGCGGCCAGGCAGCCGCGCCAGATACCAGCCGCCGCCGACGTCCGGAAACAGACCGATGCCGGTCTCGGGCATGGCGAAACGGGTGCTCTCTGTCGCCACGCGGAATTTCGCCGGCTGGGCAATGCCGACGCCGCCGCCCATGGTGATGCCGTCCATGAAGGCGGCGACCGGCTTGGGATAGGTGAACAGCAGATGGTTAAGCTGGTATTCGTCATAGAAGAATTTTGCCCCCGAAACGCCGTTGTCGGTGAGCGCGGAATTGCGCAGAAAGGCGACATCGCCGCCCGCGCAAAACCCGCGGCCCTCGCTGTGATCGACGATGATGACCTTGACGGCATCGTCATCGCGCCAGGCCAGCAGCGCCTTGGTCATCGCGTGAACCATCGCCGCGGTCAGCGCATGAAGCGCCTTGGGGCGGTTGAGCGTGAGGTAGCCGGCGGCGCCGTCGCCGCGGGTTATCAGTTCGTCGCCAAAGCTGTCCGGTGTCACTTCAGCAAATCCCGCCCCACTATCATGCGCATGATTTCGCTGGTCCCTTCCAGTATCCGGTGCACCCGTAAATCGCGCCAGAAGCGCTCGATCGGGTAGTCCTTGAGATAGCCGTAACCGCCGAACAATTGCAGCGCCTGATCGACGATCTGCGAGCCGTTGTCGCTGGCGAGCCTCTTCGCCATCGCCGCGAAGCGCGTCTTGTCCGGCGCGCCGGTCGTCACCTTGGCGGCAGCCAGATAGAGCAGCGCGCGGGCCGCCTCGAGATCGGTGGCCATGTCGGCCAGGGTGAACTGGGTGTTCTGAAAATCGGCGATCGGCCTGCCGAACTGGCTGCGGTCCTTCACATAGGCGATCGCCTCGTCAAGGCAGCGCTGCGCCCCGCCGAGCGAGCAAGCGCCGATGTTGAGCCGTCCGCCATCGAGCCCGGCCATGGCGAATTTGAAGGCGGCGCCTTCCGCGCCGACGCGGTTGGCCACCGGCACGCGGACATTATCGAACGAGACCGGCGCGGTGGGCGAGGAATTCCAGCCCAGCTTCCGCTCGTTCGCACCGAAGCTGACGCCGTCCTGGTCCTTTTCAATCACGAGACAGGAAATACCCTTGGCGCCGTTGTCGCTGGTGCGGACCATGGTGACGTAGATATCGTTAACCCCGCCGCCGGTCGTGAACTGCTTGGTGCCGTTGACGATGTAGTGGTCTCCTTCGAGCCTTGCCGAGGTCTTGAGCGCCGCCGCGTCGGAACCGGATTCCGGCTCGGTAAGGCAATAGGAGCCAAGCTTCTCCATGCTGACGAGCCCCGGCAGGTAACGCTGCTTGATGTCGTCCCCGCCGAACTGGTCGATCATCCAGGTGGCCATGTTGTGGACCGAAATGAAGGCGGCGGTCGACGGGCAGCCATAGGACAGCGCCTCGAAGATCAGCGCCGATTCCAGCCGGCCCAGATTGATCCCGCCCATCTCCTCGGAAATGTAGATCCCCCCGAATCCAAGCTCCCCCGCCTGGCGCACGACATCGCGGGGGAAATGCTTCTCCTCGTCCCACTGCGCGGCATTGGGCGTGATCTGTTCGGCGGTGAACCGCCGCGCCATGTCCTGAATGGCGAGTTGGTCTTCGGTCAGCTCAAACTGGTCGGTCATGCAATCTTTCCCGCGAAGCCGCGATTTCGCTTTATGTGCAAGCCACGCTGCGGATGATCATCGCCTCGTCATAGCCAACTGTCAGACGCCCATATTGATAATCCGCCGTAACCGCCATCCCCGGCGCCACCCAGCGAATTTCCCGCGAATCGGTTATGCGCAGCAGCTCCGCGCCTGTCCCGGCATCGGCCCGGCGCCCGATAAAGGCCTGGCCTGGCTCAGCCCGGCAGGTGTCGCCGGCCGGGCGAAGGGGGGCAGCGACGCCATCGCGCGGCGCCGTCACACATCCGGTCAGCGAAACGAGAATGCCCAGCAGAGCGCTAAAGCGTGCGCGGCGCATCATTATGCCTCCTTATGCATCGTAGTTCAGCTTTGCCGGCAGCGCCCTGGCCGTCAGCCCAGCGCCGCGATGATTTCCTTGCCGAACAGCGCCTCGTCGCTAGGGATAACCTTGGTCTGGGCGAGTGGCTTCGACACCCAGGTCTCGTTGATCAGGTCGCGCCAGGTGATGTTGTTGTTGGTGGCATTGCCGCCCCAGCTGCCACAGCCAAGCGAAAAGGTCTGGCGCATGCCGTTCCACAGATTGCCCGAATTGGACGCGGCCTGCGGCTGATTGACCATTACCCGGCTGGTGTAGGTCTGGTTCGCCAGTTTCATGATGTTCGCATCGCTGGTCGAATAGATGCCGCAGCTGTGGCCCCGGCCCTGGTAGCCCTGGATGCCGTTGGTCAGCGCGATCGCCTCGTCGATGTCTTTGGCGCGGTAAAGCGCCATCGTCACTGTCATCTTCTCGCCGGAGAAGGGATAGTCGGGGCCGTAGCCGGTTTCCGGGACGATGAAGAACTTCGTGTCCTCCGGCACGTCAAAGCCCGCGAACTTGCCGATGAACTGCGGCGTCTGTGCGACGATCTTGGCGTTGATCACCCCGTCGACCCACAGCGAGGCCTGCAACTTGCCCTTCTGTTCGTTGTTCAGCACCAGTCCGCCCTTGTCCTTCAACTTGGCGAGCATCGGCTCGTAGATCGCATCGAGCAGGATCACGCTGTTGTCAGACGAGCACGACGCCGCAAGGTCGAGTGTCTTCGACATGCGGATCTTCTCGGCGGCGTCATCAAGATCGGCGGTGTCGTCCACCGTGATCACGGCATTGCCCGCGCCGACGCCGAGCGCGGGCGTGCCCGAGCTGTAGGCTGCAATCACCATTGGTGCACCGCCGGTGGCCAAAATCCGGTCGCACTGCTTCATCAGCTCGTTGGTCTTTTCGACCGACGGCGTCTCGATGGCGATAACCAGATCGGCGGGCGCGCCGAGCTTGACCAGGGCGTTGCGCATCAGATCGCAGATCAGCTTGTTGGTCAGCTTGGAGCGCGGATGCGGGGCGACGATGATCGAATTGCGGCCCTTTACCGCCGAGATCGCCTTGATCACCGGCGTCGCCTCAGGGTTGGTCGAGGGAGACAACGCGCCGATCACGCCGACCGGCTTGGCGATCTTGACGAGGTTGCGCTCAAGGTCTTCCTCGATCACCCCGACCGACTTGTCGTCGATGATGTCCATGAGCGTGGCGCGGGTCTTGCGGAATATTTTCAGGTACTTGCCATCGTAATTGCCGAGCTGGGTTTCCTCGACAGTGTGCCGGGCAATCATTTCGGCGACATCCTGGCGCGCGACAGCATAGACCATGCCGCGGATCAGGCGGTCGACCTGCTCTTGCGTGTAATTTTCGATCTGAGCCTGCGCCGCGCGGCTGCGGGCGATGAGCTGGGCGATCTCGCGGGCTTCGGGCGTGTCGGCGATAGATTGAGCGGCGGCCATGGTGTTCCTCGAAGTTTTGTCCAGGCGGCGATCCCCCCGCTGCTGGCGGGGTGGCCGGAACGGTTAATCGACCGGTTAGTCCCTGCACTCTTGCCCGTTTGCAGGCAAGATGATTCGCCCCAAGCCGCAGCTTTCAGCCAACAATGCTGTTGCCCTGGCCGCGGCTCTTGTCCATGGAAGATTGCGAACAATCCATCGAAACTGGGGAGAAGGTGTGAGCATAACCGGCATCGACCAGGTAAAATTCCGCCAGGTTCTCGGCAGCTATCCTACCGGGGTCTGCGCGATCACCGCCACCACCCCGGACGGCGAGCGCGCGGCCATGGTGGTCGGCAGCTTCACTTCGGTCTCGCTAGACCCGCCGCTGGTTGGATTCCTGCCCGACAAGGGCAGTTCAAGCTGGCCGCTCATCGAGCAGGCCGGGCACTTCTGCGTCAATGTCCTCAGCAGCGACCAGCAGAATGTCTGCCGCCAGCTTGCGGCCAAAGGCCCCGACAAGTTCGCTGGCCTTGATGTTAACACGTCTGAGCATGGACACCCGGTGATTACCAACTCCATCGCCCAGATCGACTGCGACATTCATGCAGTGATCGATGCCGGCGACCACTGGTTCGTGCTCGGACACGTGCTCAGCCTCGAAGTGGTGCGCGACGGTGATCCGATGTTGTTCTACCGCGGACTCTATGGCGGCTTTGCCGAACTGGCGTGATGCGCGGCGCTCGGTATCTGGCTTCGAACGACCGGTTGCTGTTCAGCATTTCGCATCCCTTCACCGCTAATGGCCAACCACGACGCGTCAGCATAACGGCAAGGTAGCTGTCGCGGTCCGTTGACCCCCTCTTGCACGCCAGAGGGCAAACTCCATCCATTCCGGCTCCATCTCGCCTTGGTAACCGGTGCCACCCCCTGCATCCACAGGCCATGGCCCAGCCCACGATCAACGATGTTGCCCGCCTTGCGGGGGTTTCCAAAAAGACCGTCAGCCGGGTGATCAACCGCTCGCCGCTGCTCCGTCCCGATACCAGGGCGAAGGTGGACCTCGCTATTGCCGAGCTAGGCTTCACCCCCAGCCCGCAGGCGCGCGCGCTGGCGCTGGGGCGCAATTTCATTATTGCGATGATCCACAACGAAATCTGCGGCGCTCAGGCAGTTCAGGCGCAGCATGGGGCGCTGGCGGCCCTGCGCGACAGCGATTTCGCGCTGTGCGTCTTCGCGGTGGATGCGGGATCGCAATATCTGCTCGCCGATCTGCGCCGGTTCCTCGAGAAGCACCGCCCGCACGGCGTCATCCTGCTACCGCCGCTGTCGAGTACGGCTGGCACTGCGGAGATCTGCATGGAGCTGGGATCGAGCACCGTCCGCCTGGCCGGGGCAGCCATCGGCCCCGCCACGCCTTGCGTGTGGACCAGCGAGCGCCAGGCCGCTGCCGATCTCACCCAATATCTCGCGGCGCTCGGCCACCAGCGCATCGGCTTCATCGCCGGGGCGGACGGTTGCCTCGCGGCCCGCGAATGCGAACTTGGCTATATCGATGCGCTGGCGGCACACGGGTTCGACCGGGGCGCCGATCTCGTCGCGGCGGGCGATGGCAGTTTCGCCTCCGGGAAAGCCGCCGCCCGCCTGCTGCTAGAAGTCAGCCCGCGCCCGACGGCGATCTTCGCGGCGTGTGACGAGATGGCGGCGGGCGTACTTGATGCGGCGCGCGAACTCGGCATCGCAGTGCCGGGCGAGTTGTCCGTCACCGGCTTCGGCGACACACCGCTCGCACCGCTGCTTTCGCCGCCGCTGACCAGCGTGCGCCTGCCGATCGCAGAAATGGCGTTTGCTGCGGCCATCCGGCTGGCCGATCCGCAGGCGGGGGCAAGCCAGCCTGCCGAGTTCAGGGGGACACTGATTGCGCGGGCTTCGACTGGGCCTGCGCCCTAGATTAATGCTTCCCGCTAGCCTTTGTTCGCGGGGATTGCCCGATCGCAAGCTGTGCGAGCCCGGTCTCCAGGCTTTCGCCGCGCCGCCGAGGATGCAAATTCGCTTCCTGGCCTGCGGGATGCAAGTCAGGCAGCATTGGCGTCTGGATCAGGCGATAGGCATCCGCCGCAGGCACGGCCCGGCCAAATAGATAGCCCTGGCCTTGCGCACAGCCGAGGTCTCGCATGATGTTCGCCACCGCCAAGGTTTCGATCCCTTCGGCGACGACGGGAAGATCGAGGCTGGCCGCCAGACCGATGATCGCCTTGACAATCCTGAGCGCTTCCGGATCTTCCTCGATCCGGGTGATGAAGCTCTTGTCGATCTTGATCTGGTCGAACGGCAGAATGCGCAGATGATGCAGGCTCGAATAGCCGGTGCCGAAATCGTCCAGACCGATCTTCATGCCCTGGTTTTTGAGTGATACGATCATCCGCCGGGCGTCGTCCTCGTTGGAGAGGATCGCGTTTTCGGTTATTTCGATGGCAATCCGCTTTGGTGAAAAACCATGGCGGGAAAGGGTGGCCAGGATCTTCTCGGCAAGCCAGGGATCGTTGATCTGAACCGGTGAGATATTGAGCGCGATGGTAAGCGCTGGATCCCAGTCCCGCGCTTCGATGCAGACCCGATCCAGAAGATCGAGCAGAAGCTCTCCGATAAGGCCGCATTCTTCCGCAATGGGGATGAACTGGTCCGGCTCGACCGCGCTGCCATCGCTCTGGTGCCAGCGTGCCAGCAACTCGAAGCCGATTGTCCTGCCACTCGCCAGATCGACCAGCGGCTGGTAATAGGGCTTGATCATCCCGAGCCCGATCGCCGCGCGCAATTGGTGCTCGAGAAGCGCGCGCTGTTTGATTTGATCGTCCATTGCGAATTCGTAGCAACGGTGCTGCCCGCGGCCGGCATGCTTTGCCCGGTACAGCGCGACGTCGGCCGCGCGGATCATTCCCATGCCATCGTCGGCGTCGCCAGGGAAAAAGGCAATGCCCGCGCTGGCACCGATGTGGTGGACCAGCCCGTGATCGAAGAATGGCTGCGACATTCGCAGAACGATATGGCGCGCAATCGCCTCCGGAGCGGCCTTTCCGGCTTTCTGCACATCGATCAGAATGGCAAATTCATCCCCGCCCAGGCGGTATACCGTCTGACCCTCCATCGATTCCTCAACAAGTCTGTCCGTCGCCAGCCGCAGCAGGCGGTCGCCGGCCAGATGCCCGTGAACGTCATTGATGGCCTTGAAGCGGTCAAGATCGACGATGATCAATCCGACCTGCGATGTAGATTGACGGCAATTCAAACCATCCAGCCGTTCTTGCAGCGCGCGGCGATTTTCCAGACCGGTTAGCGGATCGTAATAGGCCAGGCCGCGCGCAAGATCCCGTTCAGCGTTAGCCCGGCGCAGCTCCAGGTAACGGCGGCAGGCGATCAAGGTGGTACCGATCGCGCAAAACAGGGATGCGAGTATGAGCGAATCGACTTGATATTCCGGATTGCGTGTCACCCAGAGGAAAAAGCGAGTGCCGGTATCAGTTCGCTCGATGGCCAACCAGATGACGCTGGCTGCCACCACGATACCAACCGCATCGCGCCTTGCTGCCGGCCACGTCCACCAGACAATCGCAGCACGCTGCGCCCATCGACTGAGTGATAGGGATCGTGAATGGCGCAAGGTAATGGTCTGCTCCGCGATATTGTCGGGCATTCCTTTGCGCCAGAAGGCTTTAAACCAGAGTGAGCGGCTATGCTTACCAGTTCATGAAGAGAGGCGGATTCGTCGGATCGCCAGAAGAAATGGACCCCCGATTAGTTCGGCTCACTCGCGCCAGAGAACCCGCATTCGGCCCAGCCGGCACCACAGGCAAATATTAACTGCCCGCGCGCTCAGGGCGTGGTTGGAGCGGGATTTACGACCGATATTCTCCGCCCATTCGCTGATCACCCCGTCGTAGATGTATTTCTCCCGTTTTTCCGGTCTCTTGTTGACCAGCCGCGCGGCAAGGCCAAGTGTCATCCGACCTTGTAACAGGAGACAATCGAACATGCTGATCAGGGCCGGAAACCGCCGCATTCATTTCGACCTGCTCGGCCCGGAAGCCGCGCCCGTGGTCTGCCTGGCCCATGCGCTGTCGACCGACACCGGTATCTGGGCCGAGCAGGTGCCGCAGCTGCTCAGTGCTGGCTGGCGGGTGCTGCGGATCGACATGCGCGGACATGGCGGCAGCGATCCGGTGACGGGCGACTGTACGATCGCGGAGCTGGCCGCGGATGTCGTACAAGTGCTTGATTTCCTCGGCATCGAGCGGATGCACTTCGCAGGCGTGTCGATCGGCGGCATGATCGGCCAGACGCTGGCGCTGGATCATGCGGGCCGCCTGCACTCGCTGATGCTGATCGGCACCTCGCCAAAAACCGTTCCCGGCCCGCCCGAGATGTGGACCGAACGCTTCGCCGCGATCCGCGCCGCCGGCTCGGTCGAACCGCTGGCCGACGCGACCATGACCCGCTGGTTCACCGACGCCTTCCGCCCAGCCCATGAAAACCGCTGGCGGCAGGTGTGGAACATGATCGCCAATACCACGCCGGAGGGCTACATCGGCGGAGCCGTGGCGCTTGGCCGGTTCGATGTGCTGGACCGGCTGCCCGAAGTGCGGTTGCCGGTGCTGGTGGTGTGCGGCGATGACGATCCGGGGACCCCGCCGGAGCTGAACAGGAGCATAGCCGCGTTGATCCCCGGGGCACGGTATCAGGAGATCGCCAACGCGCGGCATATCCCGATGGTGGAGCACCCGGAGGTGTTTGCGGGGATCATGCTGGGGTGGCTGGAAGGGCAGCGGTAGGGGGCGGCAATTGTATCTCATGCTCATTACGCCAATTACGAGGGAATTATGCCGTACTATCTATGGAAAGCGGTCATCGGTCACACGCCGAGAATTCCGATTAGCAAATCCGAGTATGAAAGGATTGTATTTGCGTGGAATTCAATCGTAGCCGTGATCGACATTGA
>JANMCD010000025.1:0-1540 GCA_031360905.1 Novosphingobium sp. | reverse complement strand
AATATCGCGCCATCGCGGCGGTTCTACGCCGGCGGCGGCGGTTCGGTGCGCGGCTATGGCTACCAGCAGATCGGTCCGCGCGATTCGCTCGGTACGCCAAGCGGCGGCCGTTCGCTGACCGAATTCTCTGTCGAGGCGCGGATCAAGACCGGCCTATTCGGCGGGGCGGTGTCGGTGGTGCCGTTTCTCGATGCTGGCAGCGTCGAGGCTGGTGTGACTCCCCGCCTGCGCGACATGCGCTACGGCGCCGGCCTGGGCCTCCGCTACCAGACCGGCTTCGGCCCGATCCGCATCGATGTCGGTACGCCGCTCAATCGGCGCGAAGGCGATAGCCGGATTGCGGTCTACGTCTCGCTTGGGCAGGCTTTCTGATGAGTGCCGACGATCCGGTAGCGCCAGTTCGCCCGCGGCAGTGGCTGCGGCGCGCTGTGTTGCTGCTGTTTGCGCTGCTCGGGTTGGCCGGGTTGGGTGTGCTGGTGCTCGATAGCCCGGTCGGCCACCGTTACGTCGCCGACCGCATTGCAGCCCTGGCGCCGGCGTCGGGCCTGCGCATTTCGGTCGGGCGGATCGAGGGTTCGCTCTATGGCAGCGCCAGGCTGCGCGACGTCGCCTTTGCCGATTCGCAGGGAATATTTGCCCGGGCGCCGGAGGCGGAACTCGACTGGCGACCGCTCAGCTGGTTTCGTTCCGGGCTCGATGTGCGCCAGCTGGTGCTGCGGCGCGGAACCCTGCTTCGCTTGCCAAAGCTGCGGCCCGGCAGGCCGGATGCGCCGCTGCTGCCCAATTTCGATATTCGCATCGATCGCCTCCAAATCGAGCAGCTGAGAATCGCCGAAGGGGTGCTGGGAAGGACGCGGCGGATCGACTTGATCGCCCGTGCCGATATCCGCAAGGGGAAGGCGATGATCCGCGCCGACGGGCGGCTGGGCGGCGGGGACCGGCTGTTCGTCCTGCTCGATGCCGAACCGAAGCGCGACAAGTTCGATCTGAAGCTGGATTACCGCGCGCCGGAAGGTGGCTTGCTGGCGGGCCTGGCGGGCGCGGAAAATTCGCTCGATCTGGCGATCGGCGGCAGGGGCGGCTGGCGGCGCTGGGACGGCGCGCTGCTCGCCGCGCAGGACGGCAAGCGCCTCGCCGCGCTTAAATTGACTAACCGCTCGGGCCGTTACGGCGTGCTGGGTTTGGCCTGGCCCGGCGGATTGCTCACCGGCATCACCGGCCGCGCGGCGGGCGCTTCGGTTGCCGTTGCCGCCTCGGGAACGCTAGCGGACAGCGTGGTGAAGGGTGATGCCAATCTGATTGGGCAAGGGCTGGCGGTGCAGGCCTCCGGCGCGGTTGATCTCGGCAAGAACCGCTTCGAGGGGTTGAAGCTTGCAGCTGCGGTGCGCGATCCGGCAGGGCTACTTCCCGGCCTGCGGCTGGATGGCACCAAGCTTGCCGCGACGCTTGACGGCCCATTCCGCGACCTCACCATAGTCCACCAGCTGACGTCGGCCCGGGTGACCAGCGGCTCCACCCGGATCGAAGGTGTCGCTCAGGT
>JANMCD010000328.1:0-6307 GCA_031360905.1 Novosphingobium sp. | reverse complement strand
TAGTTGGAGATGACCTCGTCGCCGGTGGTGGGGGCGTGGTCGAGTTGCATGCTCATGGTCAGCTACCCTCTGGCGGGGAAGCGGGCTTGGCCGCGCTTTTCTTGCGCGGCTTGCGCGCCGGGCGGCTCTCGGTCGGATCGGGCGCACCGGGTTCGGGAATGTTTGTGGCTTCGGGCACGGGCTCGCCCTGCCCTTGCCCGGCAACCGTTCCGCCGCTCGTGCGCGAGCGCGACACCTTCCTGGCGGCCACGGCGTTGGCGGGCTCCCCGGCGCCGGTATCGGCTGGCCCGTCCGTGGTCTTGGGAATATCGACCTTGGGCGAACCGAGAGTCTCGGGCTTGGTTGCGACCGGGGCGGGCGAGGGCGGCAAGGCGTCGACCTTCTCATCGCCCGGCAGAACATAATTGGCGCCTTCCCACGGGCTCATGAAATCGAACTGCCGCAAATCCTGCGGCAGCTCGACCGGTTCGTAGACTACGCGCTTGTCTTCCTCGGAATAGCGCAGCTCGACATAGCCGGTCAGGGGGAAGTCCTTGCGGAACGGGTGGCCTTCAAAGCCATAGTCGGTGAGGATGCGGCGCAGATCCGGATTTCCGGCGAAGATCACGCCGAACATGTCGTAAACCTCACGCTCCAGCCAGCCGGCGACCGGCCACAGGGTGGTGACGGTGGGCACCGGGGTATTCTCGGCCGCGCTCAATTTGACCATGATGCGGTGGTTTTTGGTCAGGCTCAGCAGCATGTAGACCACGTCGAAGCGTTCTGTGCGTTCAGGGTAATCAACCCCGGCGATTTCCATCAGCTGCTGATATTGGTGCTCGTCGCGCAGGAGACGCAGGACGTCTTCGATGCGGTCGCGGGCGACGGTAAGGACGATTTCGCCGTGCTCTTCGCTGGCGGCGAGCGCCAGCGGGCCGAGCGCTTCGGTCAGCGCATCGCGCACGCCTTCGTTGGACGCGATCTTGGGGGCGGAGTGGAGGACCAGGCTCACCGCTCGATCGTCCCAACCCGGCGGATCTTGCGCTGCAGCTGCATCACCCCGTAGAGCAGCGCCTCGGCGGTCGGAGGGCAGCCGGGGACATAAATGTCCACCGGCACAATCCGGTCACAGCCGCGCACCACCGAATAGCTGTAGTGATAATAGCCGCCGCCATTGGCGCAGCTGCCCATGGAAATCACATATTTCGGGTCCGACATCTGGTCATAGACTTTGCGCAGCGCCGGGGCCATCTTGTTGCACAGGGTTCCCGCGACGATCATCACGTCGCTTTGGCGCGGCGAGGCGCGCGGGGCGACGCCGAAGCGTTCCATATCGTAGCGCGGCATGTTGACGTGGATCATTTCGACCGCGCAACACGCCAACCCAAAGGTCATCCACCACAGCGAGCCGGTGCGCGCCCAGTGGAACAGATCCTCGGTACTGGTAACCAGAAAACCCTTGTCCTGAACCTGCGAATTCAGATCGAGGAAAAAATCCTGGTTCGGCGCGACGACAGACGATTGCGGGGCGGCTACAGCGTTCATTCCCAGTCCAAAGCTCCCTTTTTCCAGGCGTAGGCGAGGCCAATCCCCAGTTCGAACAGAAACACCATCATGGTGACCCAGCCCGGCCATCCCGTAACGTCGAGGCTCACTGCCCAGGGGAACAGGAAGGCCGCTTCCAGGTCGAAGACGATGAACAGGATGGCGACGAGATAGAAGCGCACATCGAACTGGCTGCGCGGATCCTCGAAAGCGGGAAAGCCGCATTCATATTCGCTGAGCTTGTCGGCATTCGGATTATGCGCGCCGGTGAGCCGGCTGACCGCCATCGGCAGGAACACCATCGCCGCCGAAATCCCGCCCGCGATGAACAGGAAAATCAAAATTGGCAGATATTGGGACAGATCGACCACGGATATGCTCTCTTCGGGCGCTGACTCGTCAATCTCAGGCCGCCCCCGCGCCCTAGTCCGCGCGGCTGCGGGGCGCAAGTGGGGACGGCTCTGGAATTGGCGACTTCATCGCCACTTCCGGTAGCCGCATTGCTATTGCCGCAGTGCAGCATTATGCGGACGCCGCTTACGAATTGTCGTTTCACGAAAGACCCCCATTGCCATGACCCGTATTTCCGCCACCGACCCGATCGTCGTCCTCTCTTATGCCCGCACCCCAATGGGCGGATTGCAGGGTGCGCTGGCCGATGCGACGGCGACCGATCTTGGCGCCGCCGCCGTGAGAGCTGCGGTCGAGCGCGCGGGCGTTAAGGGCGAGGATATCGAGCGCGTCTACATGGGCTGCGTGCTGCCCGCCGGGCTCGGCCAGGCCCCTGCCCGCCAGGCCGCGCTGAAAGCTGGACTGCCGCAGTCGGTCGAGGCGACCACGGTCAACAAGGTCTGCGGCTCGGGCATGCAAACGGTGATCATGGGCGCCGAGGCGCTGGCCTGCGGATCGATCGACATGGTCATCGCCGGCGGCATGGAAAGCATGTCGGGCGCGCCCTACCTGCTCAAGAAGCACCGCTCGGGCGCGCGGGTGGGCCACGACACCGCCTATGATCACATGTTCATCGACGGGCTGGAAGACGCCTATGATGGCGGCTCGATGGGCAGCTTCGCCCAGGCCATCGCTGACGAATACCAGTTCACCCGCGAGGCGCAGGACGCCTATTCGATCGAATCGCTGCGCCGCGCGCAAGCGGCGATTTCCTCAGGCGGGTTCGCCAGCGAGATCGTGCCGGTGACGGTAAAGACCCGCACCGGCGACATCATCGTCGACACCGACGAGCAACCCGGCAAGGGCCGCCCCGACAAAATCCCGACACTCAAGCCCGCCTTCGCCAAGGACGGCACGATCACTGCTGCCAGCTCAAGTTCGATCTCCGACGGCGCCGCCGCCATGGTGCTGACCCGGCAGAGCGTCGCCGACGCCAAGGGGCTGACGCCAGTGGCCGTGGTGATCGCGGTCTCCGCCCATGCCCATCAACCGCAACGCTTCCCCACCGCCCCGGTCCCCGCGATCACCAAGCTGCTGGAAAAGACCGGCTGGCAGATCGGCGATGTCGATTTGTTCGAGGTCAACGAAGCCTTCGCCTGCGTCGCCATGATCGCGATGCGCGAACTCGGCATCCCGCATGATAAGTTCAACGTCAACGGCGGCGCCATCGCTCTCGGCCATCCGATCGGGGCATCGGGCGCGCGGATCATCACCACGCTGATCGGGGCGCTGAAGCACAAGGGGCTGAAGCGCGGGATAGCCTGCCTGTGCATCGGCGGCGGGGAAGCGACGGCGGTGGCGATCGAAATGGTGTGAGCCTTGTAATTCCTCCCGGTCACAGCCGGCGAGGAGCTACATTTTAGCTCACGGCGCGCCCGCCCCCCACAGCCGGTCCTGCCGGACAAAGCCCTTGCGGCCATCCAGCTCCAGCCGGCACGAGCCAGCAGCGCAATCGCCAAGCTTGGCGACTACGCCGGGCGCCAGCCGCCAGAGCACGCGCGAGCCCGGATCCGCGTTCTCGCGCATATCGGCCGGTCCCTCGCCCGCGACGATCGCGCCCCGGTCACGCGTCAGAAAGCGGGCGAGCATCCAGCCTTTGGTTCCGCGCGGATCCTCGACCAGCCGCCAGCCCTCCTTGAGTCGCAGGACTTTCACCGGCAGCTGCTTGCGGCGGTAAACCCATTCGATGCGGTAATCCTCGGCCGGGCCGGCGCGCATGTTGACTTCATCCGCACGCAGCGACGCCCAATAAGGCACCGCGCGGTCCTGCGCGGTGGCGGGCGTCGCGGCGAACAGGCTGAGGGTTAAAATCGCGCATCGGGCATGGGCGGGTAACATGGTGCTGCCATAGCGCTGTCAGCGGCTGTCCATCAAGGCAGATTGACCCGATCGCTGCTTGACCCCCCGGCCCGCTCCGGCGTAGCGCATCGCGCAATGGCTGTTGTCACCGACACCCCCCTTGGCCCGCGCCTGACCGGCAAGCCGCGCGTGATCGTCACGCGCAAGCTGCTGCCCACGGTCGAAGCCCGCATAGCCGAACTGTTCGATGCGGTGCTGAGCGCGGACGACACGCCGATGAGCCGTGAACAATTGTCCGCCGCCATGGCCGATGCCGACGTGCTCGTCCCCACCGTCACCGACCGCATCGACCGCGCAATGATCGAAACTGCGGGTAAGCGGCTTGGCCTGATCGCCAATTTTGGCGCCGGTATCGAGCATATTGACCTCGCCGCCGCCAGGGCGCGCAAGATCATCGTCACCAACACGCCCGGCGTTTTTACCGATGACACCGCCGACATGGCGATGGCGCTGATCATTGCGGTGCCGCGCCGCTTGAAACAAGGCTTGCAACTATTGCATGAAGGACGGTGGCAAGGCTGGGGGCCGTCCGGGCTGCTCGGCCACCGGCTCGGCGGCAAGGTTCTGGGCATTGTCGGCATGGGCCGGATCGGCCAGGCCGTCGCCCACCGCGCGCGCGGCTTTGGCCTCGATGTGGTCTATCACAACCGCCACCGTTTGCCTTCCGCGCTCGAGAACATGCTCGGCGCGCGCTATGAGGCCGATCTCGACGCGATGCTGGCGCGGGCCGACATCGTCACGCTGCACTGCCCGGCCAGCGCCGAGAGCAGAGGCATCCTTGATGCCAGGCGGATCGCGGCGATGAAGCCGGGTGCCTATATTATCAACACCGCGCGCGGCGATCTGATCGACGAGGAGGCGCTGATCGCGGCGCTTGGCGATGGACGCCTCGGCGGAGCCGGGCTGGATGTGTTCGCGCATGAGCCAGCGGTCGATCCGCGTCTGCTAGCCCTGCCCAATGTCGTCGCCATTCCGCATCTCGGCAGTGCCACGGTGGAGGGGCGCGAAGCTTCGGGCGAACGGGTGATCGCCAATATCCGCTTCTGGGCCGATGGCCACCGCCCGCCTGATCAGGTGCTCGAAGGGTGGGCATAATACCGCCGCAGCTGCCCACCGGCGGGATTGACTGCTTGTCTCACCGCCGCTCTTTGCTCTAGACGCCCCGCAAGGGACTCGCGGCGCGAAATTGCGCCCGGTGGTAGGGGATATCCGTGATGCGCAAACCGTTCGCGCTCCTGTTGGCTGCGGCCGCGATTGCTGCGCCCGGGCTGGCCTATGCGCAGGAGGTTGCCGCCGATACCGCCGACAGCGGCGACACCGGCTGGGTGTTGATCTCCGCAGCACTGGTGCTGATGATGGCCATGCCAGGCCTTACCCTGTTCTACGGCGGGCTGCTGCGGGCCAAGAATATTCTCTCGGTGATGGTGCAATGCGGCGCCATCGCGGCGGTGGCCTCGCTGCTGTGGATCGTGTGCGGCTACTCGATCGCGTTCGGGCCGGTCGGCACCGGCACCTTCGGCGGCTGGCTGGGCGGCGCGAACAACTGGATGCTGGGCAACCTCGGCACACTGCGCGAGGGCTATAATGTGCCCGAGAGCGCCTTTGCCCTGTTCCAGCTGACCTTCGCCGCGATCACCCCCGCCCTGATGGCCGGCGCCTGGGTCGACCGCGCGCGCTTCGGCTGGGTGATCGGCTTCTGCGCGCTTTGGGGCCTGCTGGTCTATGCCCCGGTCGCGCATTGGGTGTGGGGCGGCGGCTGGCTGGCGAGCCAGCTGGGCACGCTGGACTTTGCCGGCGGCATTGTCGTCCACACCACCGCGGGCGTCTCGGCGCTGGTCATCGCGCTGCTGCTGGGCAAGCGGCAGGGCTTCCCCAGAACGCTTATGTTGCCGCACAGCCCCTCGTTGACGCTGGTCGGTGCTGCGCTTTTGTGGGTCGGCTGGTTTGGCTTCAACGGTGGTTCCGCCCTGGCGGCCAACGACGATGCCGCCGCCGCAATCATCAACACCCACGCGGCCGCCTGTGCCGCCGCGATAGTATGGCTGCTGATCGAGCGCCTTACCGTCGGCAAGCCGACCAGCGTCGGCTTCGCCACCGGTGCCGTCGCCGGTCTGGCAACCATCACGCCGGCCGCCGGCTTCGTCTCGCCAGGCGCGGCCATGCTCATCGGCACGATCGCCGCCGGTGTCTGCTACCCGATGATCCAGCTGGTCAAACAGAAGCTCAAGATTGACGATTCGCTCGACGTCTTTGCCGTTCACGGCGTCGGCGGCATAACCGGATCGCTGCTGCTGGCGGTGTTCCTTTCGCCCGCACTGGGTGGCACCGGTTATGCCGAGGGCAAGGACATGGCGAGCCAGTTCGGCGCACAGCTCGCCGGAGTGAGCGTGGTGGCGGTGTGGTCGATGGTCGTCAGCGCAGTGCTGGCGCTGGCGGTATCGCTGATCCTGCCGATGCGGGTAAGCGACGACGA
>JANMCD010000137.1:0-3615 GCA_031360905.1 Novosphingobium sp. | reverse complement strand
CCACGAAATACCAGAGTGTTGGTATTTTTTGCGGTGCCAGGCGCCTCGTACAATATTCAACGAGTTCGCTGACCGTCGGCGCTGCCTGTGGGTCGCAAGGCAGGACGACAGCCGCAACAACCTCGCTCCACTTTTCATCGGGCACTCCCAATATTGCGATCTGGTCGATCGCCGGGTGATCGAACAGCACGTCTTCCATCTCCTTGGGATAGAGGTGCATGCCGCCGCGAATAATCATTTCCTTGAGCCGGCCGGTGATCTTGATGTAGCCCCGAGCATCCATGGTGCCGAGATCGCCGGTGCGTAGCCAGCCATCTGGCAAAATCGTCTCGGCAGACTTTTCGGCCATCTTGAAATAGCCCGACATGGTCTGGTAGCCGCGCACCCAGAGCTCACCAACGGTGTCGACGGACACCGTGGTGCCGGTTGCCGGATCGACAACCCGCACCTCGACATGCGGCAGCGGCTTGCCGACGGTGTCGGTCTGGTCTTCGATCCGGTCATCGGGCGCGCTCAGCGTGATCGGGCCGTTGGATTCGGTTTGCCCAAAGATGATGCAGACCTTGCAGTGCAGTTGTTCGTGGACTTGCCGAACCATTGCCGCCGGGACATTGGCGGCGCCCGACAGGATCGTCTGCCAGCTGGAGATATCGTGCTTCGAACGGTCGGGGTGGTTAAGGATGCTGAGGATCATCGTCGGCACGATCAGCGTGGCGTTGGCGCGCTCGCTCTCAAACAGTTCGATCATCAGCCCGGCATCGAAATGCGGCATCAGCACGAATGTGCCGCGCTGGGCGATCACGCCCATTTCCGCCACAGCCGCGCCGGCGATGTGGAACATCGGCATGGCGTTGATGTGGACCCCGCCATCGGGAAACTGCATTCGCAGTGCAACATTCCGTGCAGTGTTGATCACGCCCTGGTGGTGCAGCAACGCGCCTTTCGGCGAGCCTGTTGTGCCCGAGGTGTACTGGATCTGCAGCGTGTCGGTCGGAGCAATCTTGGGCAGCTCAGCGTCCTGATCGCTTTGCTTTATCAAGGTATGGAGTTGCGGCATCGCGAATATCTGCCGCAGGTGGGCCAGCGCGGCCTGCTCGACTTCGCTGACGACCCCGCCCAGTTCCTTGCCGCGATAGCTCTCGTCGTAAAACAGACCGGTCGCCTCGCTGTCACGCAGGACATAGAGCAATTCGCGCACGGTGTAGGCCGGGTTCACCGGCACAAGGATCAGCCCGGCAAGGCTCATCGCGTGTTGCAGCAAGACCCATTCGGGCGAGTTGGTGGCATAGACCGCCACGCGCTCGCCAGGGCGGAAATACGCCAGCAACGCGCGAGCGGTGCCTTCGGCATCCCGCAGTAACTCGCGATAGGTCCAGCGACGGCGCTGTGCCAGATCAGCGACGCCTTCGACCAGAGCGACGCGATCGGGCACTTCGCCTGCCACCTTGCGAAGCAGATCACCCAGCGTCGTATCGAGCAGGTCCTGCGACCGGTCCGGCAGCCAGTGGGCATAATCCGGCAAGCCGGTCGCCCTATCTTCTTCGCCAGAAATGGCTTCTTCGCCAGCAAGGGCTTCTTCGCCAGTGTAGGTGCGAGCGGCGCTCATTCGTCACCACCCTGCCCGCGTGCCAGCACCTTGGGCGTCACGGCGCGGTGGAAGCCCTGATAGGGCTTGTTCTTGTCGGATTGCTCCAGTGTCCAGGTCTGGCGCGCGTTGGGTGCGCCGCCATCGACGCGAATGCACGAGCCGGTGATATAGGCTGCGGCCGGTGACAGCAGGAACACGATTGCCGCCGCCACTTCCGATTCCGTGCCAAAGCGTTGCGCCGGGACCCGCTGGGCATACTCAAAGAGTTTGTACTGGATTTCGGGCGGATAGCTATCGAACCCGCTCGAAGCGATCCCGCCGGGAGCCACCGAATTCACCCGCACACCCGCCGCCGCCCATTCGCAGGCCGCAGATTCGGTCAGCGTCAGCATTCCGCCGCGCGCCGCGCCGGAATGGGCGAAATCGGGCCAGCCGTTCCAGATGTCGGCGATCATGTTGACAATCGCGCCGCCGTTCTGCGCCATCCAGCGATTGTAGATCTCGCGCATGAAGATGAAGCCGCCGGTCAGATTGTTGCGCACCACTGCCTCGAACCCCTTGGTCGAGATCGTGTTCAGCGGCACGCGGTACTGGCCGCCGGCATTGTTTACGAGGCCGTCGATCTTGCCAAATTGCGCGATCACCGCGTCGATCGCGGCAATAACGCTCGGTTCGTCACGGATGTCGCAGGCAATCGGCGTTGCCTTGCCGCCGTCCTCGTGGATTTCGGCGACGACGGTTGCCAGCTTCTCGTATTTGCGGCCAAGGATGACCACCTCGGCACCGAGCGAGGCCAGTTCGTGCGCCAGCGCGCGGCCGATGCCGCTGCCACCGCCGGTGACCATGATAACCTGCCCGGCAAACAGATTGGCGGCAAAGACGGATCGGTAGCTCATCTATTCGTCGTCCCAGGTAGTGATGCTGTAAAGTCCGGCCTTGGCATAGGCGATGGCGAAGCGCCGGGCCTGATAGGCGGCGGCAAGATCGGGGGTGTTCGAGGTTTCATTGCGCCGTGCGACACCCGAAAGACCGACCGCAGCGCGAAACATCGCAAAGGCAATGTGGAAGCGGGTCAGGCGCTGGGATGAAGGCGAACACGCGTAATAGTGTTCAAGATATTCGCGAGCCGTCGGAATGCCGAGCGCGGCAAGGTCGAGCCCCTTGATCCCGCCGTTTTCATCGGGGGCGAGGAACCACGGCTGAAGATTGAAGGCCACGTCGGCCAGCGGGTGGCCTATCGTCGATAATTCCCAGTCGAAGACACCGGACACGCGCGAGCGCACCGTGTCGAACATGATGTTGGCAACGCGGTAGTCACCGTGGCAGATCGCCGCACTGTCACCCGGCGGAATATTGTCCGGCAGCCATGTGACAAGCTCGTCGATGGCCGGATTGTCGCTGATCCCGAATTGCTGCCATTGCCTGGTCCAGCCGTCCAGCTGACGCTGAAAATAGTTGCCGGGCTTGCCATAGTCGTTGAGCCCGGCGCCCAACCAGTCGAAGGCATGGAGCGCCGCCAGGGTTTGCGCCATCGCTTCGAAGCTTGCCCGACGCGCCGCAGGCGTCAGCCCCGGCAGGCTGGAGTTGGGGAAGACTTGGCCTTCCAGGCGATCCATCAGGTAGAACGGCGTTCCGACGATCGAGGGATCTTCGCAGAACACGATCGGCACCGGGACCGGGATTTCCGACCCAGCGAGCGCGCTCATCACCCGGAACTCGCGATCGATCCGGTGGGCGCTGGGCGAAAGCGTGACGTCCGGCTGCTTGCGGAGGACCATCCGGCGCGTGCCGTAAGTCACGAAGTAAGTCGGATTGGACATGCCGCCCTGCGCCGTCTCGATGGTCAGCGGAGCGGTCTCGAACCGTTCCTCAAGATATGCTTCCAGTCGCGCCCGATCGAATCCCGGCGCGGAAATGACATGGCGCGACGCCGTCTTGAGGGCAGCGCGGTTAACCACGGCCCTTGGCTTTGCCAAAGCCGAACAGGTACTGCGCCACGCGCCGGATCTGGATTTCTTCCGATCCTT
>JANMCD010000291.1:0-4831 GCA_031360905.1 Novosphingobium sp. | reverse complement strand
TCAGATCGCCGAATGTCGCGCTTCGATCGCCTCCCAGATGAGGCTGGCGGTATCGGTGCCGTTGAACCGGTCGATGGCAACAATGCCGGTGGGCGAGGTGACGTTGATTTCAGTCAACCATTTGCCGCCGATCACATCGATGCCGACGAACACCAGCCCGCGCGCTTTCAGCTCGGGCCCCATGGCGGCGCAGATCTCCTCCTCGCGCGCCGTCAGCTCGGTGGCCTCGGCGGAGCCGCCCACGGCGAGGTTGGAGCGGAACTCGCCCTCGCCGGGCTTGCGGTTGATTGCGCCGGCAAACACCCCATCGACCAGCACGATCCGCTTGTCGCCCAGCGCGACATCGGGGAGGAACGGCTGGACCATGAAGGGTTCCACCCAGGCGGAGTGAAACATCTCGACCAGCGCGCCGAGATTGCTGCCATCGGCCGGAATGCGGAACACCGCCTTGCCGCCATTGCCGTGCAGCGGCTTGATCACCAGCTCGCCGCCAAACCCGTTCCGCACCTGGCGCTGCTGAAATTCGCGCACATCCTCTATCCGCCGTGCGACCAGCGTGGGCGGCATGAAGCGGGCATAATCCAGCACCATGACTTTTTCCGGCGCATTGCGCACCGCCGCCGGGTCATTGACCACCAGCGTGCGGCCCTTGAGCCGTTCGAGCAGATGGGTACCGGTGATGTAGCCGAGATCGAACGGCGGGTCCTGGCGCATCAGGACCACGTCGATGTCCTCGGCCAGATCGATCTTGCGATACTCCTCGCGCGTGAAATGATCGCCCGGCGTTCTTTTCGGGGATCCCGGGCGCTGCACCGTCACCGGTGCGGCCCAGGCGGTCAGCCGTCCCTCATCGAGCGCAAGGCTGCCGACATCGTAGTGCCACAGCCGGTGACCCCGCGCCTGCGCAGCAAGCATCAGATAGAAGCTCGAATCGCCAATGATATTGATGCTTTCGAGCGGGTCCATCTGGACCGCGACGCGCAGGGTCATGTTACTTCCGGATTTGTGAAAAGTGCTGTGCCGCGCTTAAGCCGGTTTTGCCCGACACGCGAATAGTATCGCCTGGCCCGATCCCGGGAGATACGCACAAGCTAGCCTAACCGCCGGGTTGCCACGCATTGGCAATCCGGTGGGGCCAGCAGCCCGGCGCCAGCAACAGCACATCGATGCGGATGTCGTCGCCCGGTCCGGCGTAGCGGTGGGCAATTGCTCCGGCTGCCGCCGCAACGCGGCGCAGGCGCCAGGCGTCGATTGCGCTGTCGAGCAGATCGGCCCGCGACCGCCACTTCACCTCGACGAAAACAACCGTCCTGCCGCGCTTGGCGACCAGGTCCACTTCCCCGCGCGGCGTCTTGACCCGGCGGGCCACGATGCGCCAGCCGCAGAGGCGCAGATACCAGGCCGCGAGCCATTCGCCGCGCCGCCCCCGCTGCTCCCGTTCGGCCCGACTTCTCATTTGAGTTCTAGCGCCCGCGCGTAGAGCAGCTTGCGATCCAGCCCGGTCAACTTCGCCACCTTCCCTGCCGCCTGCGACGCCTTGGCACTCGCAAGCTCGGCCAATAGCAGGGCATCGCTGTCGAACTGCTTGGGCCCCGGCGCGCCAGGCGGCGCGATGAGGAGGACGATCTCGCCCTTGGGCGGGTTCGCCGCAAAATGCGCGGCCAAATCCTCCGGCGTACCGGTGCGGCATTCCTCGAACTTCTTGGTCAGCTCCCGCGCCACGGCGACCTCGCGGCCCGGCAGGACCTCGCCGATGGCAGTCAAACTAGCCGCGAGGCGCGGCGCCGTCTCGTAAAACACCAGCGTCGCCGGGACAGCGGCAAGCTCCACCAGCACATCCTGCCGCGCCTTGGCCTTGCTGGGCAGGAACCCGGCGAACAGGAACCGGTCGCTCGGCAGGCCCGAGAGCGTCAGGGCGACAATCGCCGCGCTCGCCCCCGGCAGGCTGGTCACCGCGATACCCGCCTCTCGGGCATCGCGCACCAGACGGTAACCCGGATCGGAAATCAGCGGTGTACCCGCATCGCTGACCAGCGCGACTGGCTGCTCAGCCATCAGCGCCAGCAGCCGGGCGCGGTCCGCCTCGCTGGCGTGGTCGTCATAACGGATCATCCGCTGCTTGATACCGAGGTGATTGAGCAGCCTGCCGGTCACCCTGGTATCCTCGCACGCCACCGCCACAACCCCCCGCAGCACGGCGCAGGCGCGCAAGGTGATATCGCCGAGATTGCCAATCGGCGTCGCGACAATGTACAGGCCGGGCGTAAGAGACGCATCCATGTTCGATTTCATGGGCCATACGACAGGGACCGGCAAGCGATGTTCAGCCTCAGGATCGACCGGCGCAAGCTGCTGACCATGGCAGGCATTGCCCTGCTTGCCGCGTGCAAGGCCGCGCCCGTCCGCCCGCCCGCTCCGCCCCCGCCGCCGCCAGACCTGCCCAGTTCCACCATCCTGCCCATCGACACCGAACGGCACCGCGTTGCTTTGCTGGTGCCCTTGCGCGGTCCGAACGCCGCCGCCGGACAGGCGATTGCCAACGCAACGACCATGGCGGTGCTCGACACCAACGCAAACAATCTGCGCATCACCACCTATGACACCGCTGGCGGTGCCGGCCCGGCAGCGGCCCGGGCAATCGCCGACGGCAACCAACTGATACTCGGCCCGCTGATGTCCGATGACATTGCGGCCGTCGCCACAGCAGCACGGCCCGCGCGCATTCCGGTGGTATCCTACTCGAATGACGAGATGCGGGCGACGCGCGACGTGCTGATCATGGGCAGCCTGCCCAGCCAATCGGTCCAGCGCACGGTCACCTATGCGCGCGCACAGGGATTAAACCGCTTTGCCGCTCTGGTGCCGGCGGGCGAATATGGCCAGCGCGCTTCGGCTTCGCTGATGGCAACGGTTCGCAGTCGCGGCGGCAGCGTCGTCGGCATCGAAACCTATGACCGGTCCCCGGCGTCCGTAGCCAGCGCTGCCCAGCGCCTGCGCGGGAAAGGCGGCTATGATGCGGTGCTGATCGCGGATGGCGGCCGAATTTCCGCACAGGCGGGGCGACTGCTCAAGCCTGCCGGCGCCCCAGCCCCGCGCATCCTGGGTACCGAGCTGTGGAGCGGAGAAAGCGTGACCAGTTCCACCCCGGCGCTGAATGGCGCGTGGTATGCGGCCGTCGCCGATACCCGCTGGCGTCAATTTGCCGAAAGCTATCGCAATCGCTTCGGCACGCAGCCCTACCGGATCGCAACCCTTGGCTATGACAGCGTGCTGCTGGCGCTGCGCGTCGCACGCGACTGGCAGCCCGGGACGGTGTTCCCGACCGGGCGGCTGTTCGACGCCGGCGGCTTCCTTGGTCTCGACGGCGCCTTCCGCTTCCGTTCCAACGGCGCGATCGAACGGGCGCTCGAAGTCCGACAAGTGCGCGCCGGCGGGGTCAACGTCATCAGCCCGGCACCGGCGAAGTTTTCGGACTGACAACACTTTCCCCGTGGTGGGGAGACATACCCGCCTGACGATAACCGCCCTGCGCCACCTTGCACCCCGGAATCCCGTTGTTCTATAGGTGTTCCATGGCCGACAACCCAGCGCAAGACCTGTTCGACAAACTGCCCGCCAGCAATGGCGATGCCTATGACGGCAGCGCGATTGAAGTGCTCGAGGGGCTTGAGCCGGTCCGCCGCCGCCCCGGCATGTATGTCGGCGGCACAGACGAGCGTGCGCTGCATCATCTCGCCGCCGAAGTGCTCGACAATGCGATGGACGAGGCGGTCGCCGGCCACGCCACCCGCATCGAGGTGACGCTGGAGGAAGGCAACCACCTCACCATCACCGACAATGGCCGCGGCATTCCGGTCGACGAGCATCCGAAATATCCCGGCAAGTCGGCGCTCGAAGTGATCCTCACCATGCTGCATTCGGGCGGCAAGTTTTCGGGCAAGGCCTATGCCACCTCGGGCGGCTTGCACGGTGTCGGCGTCAGCGTGGTCAACGCCCTGTCCAGCCACACGAGGGTCGAAGTGGCGCGGGGCAAGGAACTTTACGCCCAGGAATTCGCCCGCGGTCTTCCGCTCGGGCCGCTCAAGCGTCTCGGCGCCGCGCCCAACCGGCGCGGCACTTCCGTCAGCTTCGTCCCCGATCCGGAAATCTTCGGCGAGGACGCGAAGTTCAAACCCGCCCGCCTGTTCCGCCTTGCCCGCTCAAAGGCCTATCTGTTCGCCGGCGTCGAAATTCGCTGGAGATGCGCCGCATCGCTCGCCAGCGAGGATGCGCCCGCCGAGGCGGTGTTCCAGTTCCCCGGCGGGCTGGCCGACCACCTGACCGAACAGGTGGGGGAGCGCGAGTGCGTCACCAGCGCCTTCTTCTCCGGTAGCCAGGATTTCCCCGGCGAGGCGCAGGGCCGCGCCGAATGGGCGATCGCCTGGCCGCTGTGGTCGGACGGCGCCTATAGCTGGTACTGCAACACCATCCCCACCCCCGATGGCGGTGCCCACGAGCAGGGCCTGCGCGCCGCGCTCACCAAGGGCATCCGCGCCTTTGCCGAATTGATCGGCCAGAAAAAGGCCAAGGACATCGCCCCGGAAGACATCGTCACCGGCAGCGAATCGATGCTCTCGCTGTTCATCCGCGACCCCCAGTTCCAGAGCCAGACCAAGGACCGCCTGACCAGCCCGGAAGCCGCGCGCCTCGTCGAGAACGCGGTGCGCGACCATTTCGACCATTTCCTCGCCGACAATATGGAGCGCGGCAAGGCGCTGCTCGGCTATGTCGTCGAGCGCATGGAAGAACGCCTCGCCCGCAAGGCCGAGCGCGAGATCAAGCGCAAGACCGC
>JANMCD010000252.1:0-2076 GCA_031360905.1 Novosphingobium sp. | reverse complement strand
CAGCGCCGCCGCGAGCGGCCTGCCACCTGCAACCCCGCGACGTCTACCGGCGCTGCCAGCGGGTCTTCGTCGTCTTCAACCATGCGCCCCACACTTGCGCCGATGCCCGGCTAAAGGCAATGCTGCGCGCCACAGACGGGCAGGCCATGGCTTGCGGAAGATGAACGGGAAGGGAATGGGCATTTCTGTCCTGGCTGGAGGGAAAAATGCCGGTGGCTGACGACGATCTGTTTTCGGTGCCGAAGCCCGGTCATGACGCTGCCGGCCACCGCGCCCGGCTGCGCGCGCGGCTGCTGGGCGGCGGTGCCGATGCCCTCGCTGACCACGAGCTGGTCGAATTCCTGTTGATGGGCGCAATCCCGCGCCGCGACGTCAAGCCGCTCGCCCGCGCGCTGATCCGCCGCTTCGGCAGTCTCGCCGGCGTGCTCAATGCCGAGCCGCGCGCGCTCGCGCTGCATCCCGGCATGGGCGAGACCAGCGCCGCCGCGCTCAAGATCGTCGCCATCGCCGCCCGCCGCATGGCCGTCGCGGCGGTACGCGAGGCGCCCGTGCTGGCCAGCTGGCAGGCGCTGATCGACTATCTCACCATCGACATGGCGCACCTAACCGTCGAGCGGGTGCGGGTGCTCTATCTCAACCACAAGAACATGCTGGTGCATGACTGGCATGTCTGTGACGGTTCGATCGACGAGGCGGCGATCCATCCGCGCGAGGTAATCCGAAAGGCGCTTGATCTCGGCGCCACCGCGCTGATCCTGGTCCACAACCACCCCTCCGGCCAGGCCGAACCCAGCCGCGCCGACATCCAGATCACCAATCGCATTGCGGAGGCGGGGCGGCTGCTGGGGGTCATCGTGCATGACCATGTCATCATCGGCCGCGAGGGGCATGTGAGTTTGAAGGCGAAGGGGCTGATTTGAGATGTGCTCAATCCGACTATGTGCGTAGCCGCGATAGCCTGGGCCGCGCATCCCGAGTGGCGGCTGGTCGCCATCGGCAACCGCGACGAATTCCACGCCCGCCCCGCCGCACCGCTGGCGCGCTGGGAGAGCGGAACGCTGGCCGGGCAAGACCTGAAGTCGGGCGGCACCTGGCTCGGCGTGTCGGAAGCCGGCCGCTTCGCCCTCGTCACCAATCTGCGCGGATACGAAAACCTCGATCCGGACAAGGCCTCGCGCGGCGCGCTGGTGACCGACCAGCTTGGCGGCAGCGGCCGCTACTCCGATCCGGCAACCGCTTCCCTCGCGGACTTTAACCCGTTCAACCTGATCGTCGCCGATTGCATCGAAGCGCGCTTCCTCTCGAACCGCCCGGAGGAAATCCGCACCACCCTCGCCCATGGCATCTACGGCCTGTCCAACGGCGCACTCGACGAGCCCTGGCCAAAGACGCTGCAATTGAAGGCCGCGCTGCTCGACTGGCTGAACCAGGACACGGCAAACTTCGCCCCGCTGTTCGCCGCGCTGGCGAACGAAACGCTGACCGACATCGGCCTGCACCCCCGCACCCCGTCCGACGTGCCGCTGGAAGCTCATGCAACACCCGTATTCATCCGCAACCCGGTCTATGGCACCCGTTGCAGTACGGTGGTAGCCGTGGACCGGAAGGGTGCCGGGACAATCGCCGAACGGCGGTTCGATGCGGATGGTCAGGCGGCGGGCGAGACCAGTCTGTCCTTCGCCTGGCAGATGTAACCGGATTGCCCAGCCAGACTTTCAGTCCGCCCCCACCCCTTGCCATCCGCCCCCCCTCCCCCTAGCGGCTCGCTCAACCTGAGAACCCGGAGTCGAACATGGTCCCCCGCTACGCCCGCCCCGCGATGACGGCCATCTGGGACGCAGAAGCGCGCTATCGCATCTGGTTCGAGATCGAGGCGCATGCCACCGACAAAATGGGCGAGCTTGGCGTGGTGCCGCCCAGCGCGGGCAAGGCGCTGTGGGACTGGTGGAACACGGGCCCGAAGATCGACGTTGCCGCGATCGATGCCATCGAGGCTGTGACGAAGCATGACGTGATCGCCTTCCTCGACTGGGTCGCGGGAGCGGTCGGCCCCGAGGCGCGCTTCATGCATCAGGG
>JANMCD010000197.1:0-2998 GCA_031360905.1 Novosphingobium sp. | reverse complement strand
CGTGGTCATCATCGCGGCGCCATGCGAATGGCGCCGTCGATTCGAATTGTTTCGCCATTGACCATCGGATTGGTAATTATCGCCTGGACGAGTTGCGCATATTCGTCGGGCTGGCCGAGCCGCGAGGGGAACGGCACCTGGGCACCAAGGCTGTCCTGCGTTTCCTGCGGCAATGAGGCCAGCAGAGGCGTTAAGAAGATCCCGGGTGCGATGGTCATCACGCGAATGCCGTAACGCGCTAGCTCGCGAGCGATTGGAAGCGTCATGCCCACCACGCCGCCCTTTGATGCCGCATAGGCAGCCTGGCCGATCTGCCCGTCATACGCCGCCACGGACGCCGTATTAATGATGACGCCGCGCTCCTCGCCGATCAGGTCGGCGGCGTGCAGCGCTGCAGCGAATTTCGACAGGACATTGAACGTGCCGACAAGATTGATCGTGATGATCTTGGCGAAGGAGCCGAGAGGTAGAGGGTTGCCGTCGCGATCTATGACCTTCGCGGGCGGCCCGATCCCCGCGCAGTTAACGAGGATGCGCGCTTTTCCGTTCACCCCCTCCGCCTCGGAAATCGCACGCGCAACTGCCTCCTCGTCTGTCACGTCGACACAGATGAAATAACCGCCGATTTCCTTTGCGAGCGCAGTACCCAGATCCCCGTTCAGGTCAAATATCGTGACCTTCGCGCCTTGGCGGGCGAGCCGCCTCACGGTTCCCTCGCCGAGACCTGACGCTCCGCCCGTCACGACAGCTGCAATGCCTTGGATGTCCATGTGTGTCCTCCTACCCGCAAGTGCAGTTCCATGTAAGATGAGTTTGATGCGACGACCGTTGCCTCTCCGCCGCCGCAGAACAATGGCCCGATCCGGTTAGCCTCGAGGATAGCATCGATCACCGGCAGCAGCGGCCCCAGCTTCGGCTTCGCCACCGGCTTGTCCGTGTGTAGCCAAGGCAACGAGAACCAGGACATCTTCAACACCGTCTCGCGGCTTAGTCCTACTGAGTCACAAAATCGGGGATTCGTGCTGGTTGATGATGTGCTAGCGTAAGCGATTCATGGTCGGCAGGAGAGGCTGGTATGAATGGCCTGAACACGGGAAGTGAAGCAGCCTTTGCGGATTATGTCCATAGTCTGGTGGATGTGATCGGCCACGCCGATCGAGCGGAACCGCTCAATGATTATTGCCTCGGGCTGATGCTGCCGGTGGCTCGCAAAAGCGTCGAGCCGTTGGCAGCGGTGACGGCGCCGGCGCGGGTTTCTGCAAAACATCAGTCGCTGCTGCATTTCGTGGGACAAGCGCCATGGTCGGACGAAGCGCTCCTGGCACGCGTTCGCGACTTGGTGCTGCCGCTCATCAAGCGGCATGGACCTGTTGAGGCGTGGATCGTGGACGACACCGGATTTCCCAAGAAGGGCAGGCATTCGGTCGGGGTGACGCGGCAATATTGCGGGCAGATCGGCAAGCAGGACAACTGCCAGGTCGCGGTCAGCCTCTCGATCGCCAATGCTGCGGCAAGCTTACCGATCGCGTATCGGCTGTATCTGCCGGAGATCTGGGTCAATGACCCCGAGCGGCGGCGCAAGGCGAAGATCCCGGACAGTGTCGCGTTCCAGACCAAGCCCGCTATCGCGCTCGACCAGATCCGCGCAGCCCAAATGGCCGGCGTGGCGCCCGGCGTGGTGTTGGCCGACGCCGGTTATGGCGCGGACGGCGCATTTCGCACCGGCCTGTCCGCGCTCGGCCTCGAATATGTCGTGGGTGTCCAGCCGACACTCAGTGTCTGGCGCCCCGGCGAGGGACCATTGCCGCCCAAGCCGTGGAGCGGAAAAGGGCGGCCAACTTCGCTGATGCGCCGCACCCCCGAGCACAGCCCAGTGTCGGCGAGGGCGCTGGCGCAGGAACTGCCCCAAGATGCCTGGCGGTCCATCGTCTGGCGAGAAGGAACGAACGCTGAGCTTGGCTCCCGTTTCGCCGCGGTGCGCGTGCGGCCCGCGTCCAGGGATTACAACCTGACCGAACCCCGCGCCGAGGAATGGTTGTTGATCGAATGGCCCGAGGGCGACGCCGAGCCGCTCAAATACTGGCTGTCGACGCTCGCCGCCGACACTTCAATCGGGAAACTGGTCAGCACGGCCAAGCTGCGCTGGCGCATTGAGCGCGACTATCGGGAACTCAAACAGGAACTCGGGCTCGGTCATTATGAAGGTCGCGGCTGGCGAGGCTTTCATCATCATGCGAGCCTCTGCATCGCCGCCTACGGATTCCTCATCTCCCAGCGGGAGACGATTCCCCCCTCAGCGCGGGATAAAATCAAAACCCGCCCGCAACCTGCCCTTCCCGAAGGTTATCGACCCCGCGGATCCCCCGATCCGACCCGAGCGACACGTGCCCAACTCGATCGCCACCGTCCGACGATGCCTGACCATCGCACTCAGCCGCAGCCTTCAGCGATGTCCATGCTGCACAAGGGAAATGTCCTCTCAATCGGCAAGTTTATGACGCAGTAAGATTAGCTGCACTCGATATCATCAGGCCGGTGTTCAAGCGTGGCGCAGTGACCATAGATCAAATAGCGAATGAGGCGCGCTTGCCAGGGCCATTTGTGATGGTGACGCTCACAGATGAGTGGAGGCACTTCGCCGAAAATAAGCGATAATGCTTGCATTGCAGAACAAGCTCAGTGTGAATATTGAACTTTCGAATCTCAGTCTACCCCTCCACGCCCAGCTGCCACAGCACAAACGCAAACTCCGCCGCCGTCTCCCTCAGCGACTCGAACCGTCCCGACTTGCCCCCGTGCCCCGCGCCCGCCAATTCGGCGGCAAGCATCACGCAGCCTCAAACACCGAAACTCGGGCGGCATTGCCGGTGCGCGGGGGGCGGACGATGATTTCGACATCGCGCCCCAGGGCGACGATGAATTCCATCAGCTTCTCGACCGAAAAGCCATCGAGCCGGTAGTTGACCAGCGCCGAAACCTTGGGCTGGGGCACGCCCAG